>PWKN01000258.1 GCA_003559735.1 Bacteroidales bacterium
AATACCAATGCACGTGTCAGTGGACCCAATGTGTTTATCCGCTCAGTATCTGAAAGAGCGCATAGCGACAACGGACCCCACCACCGCTGGGCCATGGGTACCCTGTACGACATGATGGTCACCAACAACGCCCTGAACGTGCAGGACAGGGGGAACAGTGGTACCGGTCACGGTTGGGCCGGTGTAAACCAGGTGTTCTGGAATTCCAGGGGGCACTCCTCTGTTTGCCAAAACCCATGGGTAAGCGGTGTAAACTACAACATTGGCTGGCAGGGTGGGAAATATGCCGGCTGGCACACCAGGCCCGACGGGATCTGGGAAGGGCATAATCTGCCCGGACTATTTCCGGAATCGCTTTATGAAGCGCAGCTGCTCGACCGGTCATCCGATACCCTCTTCTTTTCGGTTTTGTCTGACCTCCAGCAGATCGACGACAGTACTTTTGTCTTGAGCTTCAACGTGCCTGCAGATCCTGAATACGCACAAAACAAAAACAACTACAAGATCCATGGTACAGCTGAGGCGGGTGATCATCCCTGGCATGTCACACCAATAAATGAATACCAGGTGAAGTTCACCTTTTACGGACTCCCTCTTTTGTCACACCACGCCACAGTCATCATTGATGCTTCAGGGGTCAGATCATCTGAGGGATACGTCATGAATGGACTTTCGATGGCACTCCATACCGAACCCGACCGCAGACCGGTTGTCTATTACAGCTTTCAACGGGTAGGCAATGGGCCGGATGACTACGTGTCAGCCATATCTTCAAAAACCGGCAAGCTCTACCTGGTAAAGGATGGTATTGAGATAGGCTCAGCAAACGATCTGATGCAGGCCGTTGAGAACAACCATGCCCTATATGCCGTTGTGGATGAACCCAATGTAACCCATAGGATATATACAGAAGGGCTTCCGCATGCCAAATACTTTTTTTATGCAACAGACAACAGAGAACGCATATCAAGGAAACCCCACACTTTTGTCGTAATTGATGATACGACTGACGCCCAGACCAGCGTGACACCCAAACTTATTCATGTCGGCGCATCAGAAAGAACCATCATGATCACCCCCCTTTCTGAATCTGTATCGGGGGCCATTACCGAAGTGTATGATACCGGGGGCAGAATGGTTTACAAAGGTACGCTCCATGATGGGGTAAGGGTGACCGTAGATGCCCCGGGCGTATACATTGTTCGCATTGTTGCCAGCGATGCAAACATGGTATTTAAAACAGCCCTGCCCTGATGTTTTTCTGACTGAACCATTTTTTTGTCCCGGCATCATAACTCCATCCCAATAGCCCGGTCATCAACTGTTCACCGGTACAAATACCTGCAGTGAGGCTGCCATTTGTACGTATGTTTTTAACATACCTGCAAGTATTTATACAAAGCTACCTGCACTTTAAACATAACTTCAACTGAGTTCTTCATACCAGTCGTATTTTTCGACCACCATTTTAATCACCAATAATTCATATTTCTAACACTAATTCAAATTTCTCACCAAAACCTATCTATTATGAAAAGATTAATTACTTTTTGCATCATCATCACGACAAGTTTAATGCTGAGTGCCCAGGGCATCATCATTGAAAATGTTTTAATGCTTGCAGATTTTGAGGGTGACCCCGAAGCAAGGGGCTACAGTCTCACCAATTACAACGGGGAAGATCCTGATTATGAAGGCAACCTTCAGGTTGTCGCAAATCCGGCACCGGACGACCTGAACGAATCGGACAGTGTATTTGTTTTTGCACGCATCGACGATGGGGATTCATGGTCACACCAGTCGCATTTCACCCTGACGTTTGATGACAAAATTGTGGTTGGCGACCGTAATTTCATTCGCCTCAAGGTATACTCGCCCGACAGGAACACGGGGATGCGTGCCTACTTTACGAATGAAGGAGAGGCAGAAGGAAATCAATGGATGCAGATGATCGCACAATGCAACGGACAGTGGGCTTATGCAAATTTCAGCCTGGCAACTGTCAAGGAATTTGACCAGATCACGATCGTCACCAGTGACGAATGGGGTACAACAAGAACACCAGGCGTTGTGTTCATTGATGACATTGAGATGTACAATGAACGCTATGAATACCAGGAACCGTTCATGGACATGGTCTATTATGCAGAACCGGTCGATGAGGAAATGGACATAGACGGACTCGACCTGGAGGATGTCTGGCTGGATACTGAACTGGCTGACATAAGTAAGATCAATGATGGTGATGGAGCCGGGATCGGTGGAAAGTTCGCTGCAGCATGGGATGCAGACTTTCTTTATTTGTTTTTTGAGGTTGATGACAACGTGGTATGGAGATGGAGCGACGCAGACTGGGCTTTCTGGAAAGGTGACGGGTTCCAGGTATACATGGACATCCTGGGACGGCGTATCGACGGAAGGACATTTGGCAACATGAATGGTGTGGGTGTTTGCCCCGACCTGGAATCTTCCGGGGCCATAGAAGCGGGACAAAGTTTCAGGACACTCCTGCCATTTGGTGAAGAATACAATGAGCTTGCCCAGCAAGGATCCATCATCACAGGCACCGGATACACCGTCGAAGTGGCCTGGCCCTGGAAAGGGATCGCACATGCAGCAGGAGGCGAAATAGAGGACCCTGTGGAATGGGTGGCTCAGAACGTCAAACCTGGACTGGTGATCGCCTTTGACGTACAATTGAATGATGATGATGGCGCCGGTCGCGTAAACATGCTTTCGTGGGCCTCTGAACCCAGAGAACCGCACGGCAACAGTGGTACCTGGGGAGGTCTGGAACTGGGAGGTGATGTCACCGGCGTGAACCAGGAACAGTTACCCTCAGGACTGCTTGTTTATCCTTCAATGGCGAAAGACCTCATCAACATTGTTATGCCCAACCTTGCCGGTTTTGAAATATTTGACATAACGGGAAGATCGGTTGTTTCGGTCACTTCTGAAGGAAACAGCATGCAGTACGACGTTAGCGGACTGAAACAAGGGATGTACCTGATCAGGGCCACCGACGGACTCAACAAGTCAGTTACAAGGTTCATAAAACAATAACAAGATCAACAGTTTTCGGTTCTTTTACAGACCTTTAAGATAATACAGGGCCGGCTAATTCAGCCGGCCCTGTATCAAAAAGCATATGGCGGCCAGCATACGATCATATATGTGCCCTCAACATTATCTATTGACTCACGAAAACTCCTGAAATGAAAAATCCCTTCATATTTGTTATACTGACTTGCCTGGTTTGTGTTCTTACGGGTTGTACATCCCGTCAAAAAGATCACATATCACTACAGATTAGTGGCGAAGGCTGGAAGATATGGCTCGATGAATCTGCTCCCTGGGCGCATGACCAACTGTATTTGCCAGGCGAATTCTCAATTGAGGACCTTCCCGTCAATAAACCTTCCATTGGCTGGCAGGAATTGTACACACATGAAGGAGTGGATTGCCTTGTTCCGGGTACAGCAGAAGAATATTTTGGCACTTCGAATGAGTGGACCTATCATGGCGTGATGTGGTTCTTCCGGGAAGTGTTCATCCCCGATGACTTTCGCGACAAGCTGGTTTTCTTTGAAATTGAATCTTTCCGTCATCGTTTGGAGCTGTATGTTAATGAGCAGATCGCTGGTTATGATCTGATCGCCCTTACACCATATAAAACAGAGATATCCCGGTTCATTAAACCCGGACAGGTAAACCGTTTTGCCCTGAGGGTCACAAACCCAGGCGGACAACGAGGGTGGGAAGACCATCACTTGCATCACTGGAACGACTTTATTATTCCAGCAACCTACGATTATGGAGGGATTGCAGGCGATATTCATTTGCAGACCAGTGACAGCATATATGCCGAAGACCTCTTTATAAAGAACCTCCTGCCGGCAAGCAGTAATAATGTGGAGTTATCCCTCAGGCTGATCAATCTTACGAATACACAGGCAACCATACAATATTACATAAGGATCGATGAACGATGGACGGGTAAAACGGTTTTCCGGAAAAGGATACATGATAAGGTATTTCCAGGAGCCAATGAATACAGAAAAACCATTGAAGTGCCAAACGCTTCGCAATGGTCTGTCGAAAACCCGGAAATGTATACCTGTCGCATCGATTTTTACACAAATGAATTCACCGGGAGCATAAGCCAGCCCTTTGGTTTCCGGGTGTTTGAGCTCAGGGACACCCAGACAGGAAAGAAGTTTTTTTTCAATGACAAACGCATCAGGCTTAAATCGGCCATTGACTGGGGCCAATATGCCTACAACGGACTTTTCCCAACGCATGAGATGGCGATGAACAGCATGACAGCCATCAGGGAAGTCGGACATAACATGCTGAGCTTTCACCGCCGTATTGGCGATAAACGCCTGATGAACCTGGCCGACAGTCTCGGGATACTGCTTTATGAGGAGCCGGGGGGATTGCATTTCTGGAGTGACCACGATTCAACGTTTACCGTTAACTATATGCGTGAAAAGATCAGAAGAATGGTGATCAGGGCCCGCAACCATCCGGGAATGATCATATATACCCTGGCGAATGAGGACTATGACTGGTTTGACTGGAGAGAAGGATATATGAGGATGATCAATGAAATGGATGATACGAGGCTCATTGCAAATTCTTCCGGCTACGCTCCGGTCCCAAACTACCACATAAAACCTTATCAATCGGTCATCGAACTTGACCATATTGATGAGCATACCGTCGGCTCAGGATCCCGTTTTGAAGAGTCGCTTTTCCATACCCACCATCCGCATGCCGACACCGTCTATTCTTTTTATGGAGAGGTGGCCTGCTATACCGGACCTCCGGCAGTAGTTGACCTGATGAGGCAGGCTGATGGGGGAAGGGGTTTTGACCTGAACCTGTACGAACCGCTTTACCATAAAATCAATGATGTTTTTTACAGCGCTGACATGGCCAATCATGGCAGCGGAAAGATCAGTGATCCATCTGATATCACCAGGCAGGCATCCAGGGGACTGATGTATGCCAACGGGCGACTGGGCCAGATCATCATGTCGCATGACCGCAACAACGGCTATGCGATCAATGGTTGGTCAGACGGACCCCAGACGGTGGATGCATGGTCATCAGCCATCGTTGACATGGGCAGGAACCTGAAAGGACCTGCCGAAGACATGCGTTTCTGGAACAAACCACTGCAAGTAGCCATCTTCAGGAACAATGGAAAATACTTTCAACCTGGTGATACGGCCTCCTTCAGGCTGGTGGTGATCAATGAGGGCATCCTGGAAAAAGGGGAATACACCCTGGATGTCCGTGTCCGCGACGGAATGGGCATTAAGACATGGTTCCTGGAAACATTTCAGACCATGATCGAAGGAGACGATGTTTTTGCACAGGAGGTCACAAACGACCTGGCCATTGTCCTGCAAAAAGAATGGCATCCCGGCCATATTACGGTAGAAGCCCGCCTGTTCGACGGACCTGACACCCTGGCCACAGGCCACGAACAGATCCTTCTGCAGAACAGGGCTGCATACGCAGAAAAACTGGCAGGAAAAAGGATCGCGGTTGTCCACTGGGATGAAGCAAAAAATGCATTGACCGAAGCAGGACTGACGCAATTGTCACATTGGAGTGATGATGTTGACCTGATCATGGCTGGTGACATGCCAGGCAACAGCACGATAGCTCAGCTGCTGAATAAAGTTGAGACAGAAAAGGTCAGGCTGATCATTCGGTTCAATCAACAATGGGCCGATGCCCTTTACAACCGTGAGATCCTTTCAGAGAAAGTCTATGCCTGGGGAGGATACCACTCACACGACTGGAACGGCAATGGCTGGGGTTATATTGACCATTATGTGGGCGATCAGGCAATCCCCTCTTCAACCATCATCAGCACCCGATCCTGGGAGGTTCCCGGAGACCCGCTTGGTTTTTATCCGTTTAAAAGTCATTATCCACAGGAGGTTCACGGACTATATATGGCCAGGACAGCCTACCCGGAACCTATATGGGGTGAGCTTGCAGGAAAGGGAGAATACCTGCGGGAGATCTTTACCCCTGACAGAGAATTGCTGATCCTGCTTGGAAAGATCCATTACGGAGAAGGGAAGATCATCCTTGCCCCTTCTTATCCGGTCGACGATGGCAGTCCCTTTAACGACATGGTATTTTTTAACCTTATTCATAATAATTAAATTGTTCAGCCAAATGAACAAGCGCTCCTTTACCTGCATCATTTTTAAACAGGGGTTTGTTTTTGCCATCCTTATTGGCATAATCGTGTCAGCATGCAACAGGGATCATGTCGCTGATCTTTCAGGGAAGTGGAGATACAGGCTGGATCCGATGAACCAGGGGATAGATGGAGAATGGTATCTCGCACATTTTGACTCAACGCTATACCTGCCAGGCACCCTGGCCGGACAGAACATTGGGGATTACGTCACCAAAGCAACGCCGTGGATCGGGGCGATCATTGATTCGACCCTCTGGTTCCACGAAAAATATGACCGTCTCTCTCCTGATGATCAATACCTGGTCCCCTTCTGGCTGAGTCCGAAAAAGTTCTACACCGGACCCGCCTGGTATCAGAAAACAATCAATATCCCGCCATCCTGGGAGGGAAGTCCGGTAACCCTCGAACTGGAGCGTTGTCACTGGGAAAGCACGGTATGGCTGAACAGTGTTTGCCTGGGCAGCCGGCATTCGCTGTCGACACCACACAGGTACGATCTGCCAACTGATCTGCAGCCTGGAAAACATACCCTGACAATGCGCATCGACAACTCGTATATCATTCCCGTGGGCATCAACGCACACAGTGTCAGCGATAACACACAGGGGAACTGGAACGGTGTTGTCGGACAGATCAGGTTGATCAGGCATAAGCCCTTGTCCATTGATGACCTGGTGGTATATCCCGATATCGCCAATGGTTCCGCACGTGTCCACGTCCACATAACAAACCACACCGGCACGGCTGTCAGTGGCAACCTGAACTTGCAACTACTGAGCGACAACACCCATACCCGGCATTCTCCTGACCCGGTAAGTATGGATGTCGGGGTCAGACAGTCAAAAAAAGAATTTGTCATCGATATTCCAATGGGAAGTGACTTCCTGACATGGGATGAATGGAATCCAGCAGTATACCGGTTAGAGGCAGAAATTATCAACGAAGAATTCAGGACAAAACAGACAACAAGTTTCGGCATGCGTGATTTCTCCACCCGTGGAACACAGTTTGTGATCAATGGCCGGCCTGTCTTTCTGAGAGGCACACTCGAATGCTCCATATTTCCAAATGAAGGCCATCCTCCGGCAGATTATGGTTCTTGGGAAAGGATATTCAAAACCATCAGACGATTCGGACTTAACCATATGCGGTTCCACTCCTGGTGTCCACCACGGGCCGCCTTTGAGGCGGCTGACCATTTGGGAGTCTATCTGATGGTTGAATGCGGTGCATGGGCAACACAGGGAGTTCAGTTGGGCGTGGGAGAACCAATAGACCATTTTGCTTACGAAGAAAGCAGACGTATTGTAAGGGAATATGGCAACCACCCCTCATTTTGCATGATGGCTTATGGCAATGAGGGCGATGGTGAAAAAGCGGTCACTTTCCTGGAGGAGTTTGTCGGCTACTGGAAGACAAAGGATCCACGGCGCCTTTACACCAGCTCGGCAGGGTGGCCGGTTACCGGTGAAAACCAGTTTTTCTCCACCCTGCAGGCAAGGCTACAGGAATGGACCCCCGAAGGGAGCACCTATTACATCGAAGACAACCCGCCATCAACTGATTTTGAGTATTCCGGCATTATAGAAGAATATGACGGACCATTTGTCAGTCATGAGATCGGTCAATGGTGCGCTTACCCCGACATAAGTGAGATAGAAAGATATACCGGCACCTATCGTCCCGATTACCTCCAGCTGTATAAGGCAGAGCTGGAAGAGAACGGCCTGCTGCATCAGGCAAATGATTTCCTCCATGCCTCCGGCAAATGGCAGTCCATCTGCTATAAGGCAGAGATCGAAGCAGCCCTCAGGACAAGGGGGATGGGAGGGTTTCAATTGCTTGACCTGCGCGATTTCCCCGGTCAGGGTGTGGCTATCGTCGGCATATTGAATGCATTATGGGAGGAAAAGGGCTATATGACAGCCAAAGAATTCCGGCAGTTCTGCGACTCGACAGTCCTGCTGACCGCCACAGAAAGACTGGTTATGACCTGCGAAGAACGGTTTCAGGCTGACATCATGATAAGCCATCATGGTGCCGTGTCTCTGCCTGCCGGCACCCTGCGATGGGAGTTGAGAGATACCTCCCAACAAGTTCTTAAACAGGGAAACCTGCCCTATGACCAGCTGGAAAATGGCAATGGTCAACATATTGGCCATGTCAGCTTCGACAATGATCTTTTGCATTCCCCGGCAAAGTATTCGTTACACCTGTTTTTGCAGGACCATGGGATAGAAAACTCCTGGGACTTCTTTGTCTTCCCGTCGCTGGCCGAACCTGTTGAGTCAATTAATGCGGTTTATTACACCCATTCACTTGACAGTGCAGCCCTGCGCATTCTTGAGAACGGGGGAACCGTTTGGCTCGATGTGCATTCAACGATCAGGGAGGAATATACGATCAGATCAGGATTCACACCGGTGTACTGGAATACACTGACCTTCCCCGGTCAACCCATCCACACCCTCGGCATTCTCTGTGATCCCCGGCACCCGGTCTTCTCAGAGTTTCCCACCGACAACCACACCAATTGGCAATGGTGGGACATCCTGACAAACAGTAAAGCCATGAACCTGACATCCTTCAGAAATATAAGTCCGGTTTTGCAAATGATCGACACCTATCACGCCAACAGGAAAACGGGGTTGATCATGGAGGGGAAAGCAGGCAACGGCTCCATACTGATAAGCAGCATAGACTTTGATCATGGCATGGACCGGCGACCAGCCAGCAGGCAGCTGTTCAAAAGCATCCTTACCTACCTGGACAGCGACCGGTTCGATCCGGCTGACGAGATCAGTGTTCAGGCGCTGACAGATATGGTCATTGATCAGGTTTGGTAAAACAACAACACAACGAAATACATATAATTCAGATTCAAATAAAAAAACGACAATTATGAAGGATCAACCATTTTCAGGAAACAATGAAAAGAAGAAGACGCTTTTCAGCATGTTCCTGGTATACCTGATTGTTTTGGGGTTCCTGTTCATTACGCTGCAGGCATTCGGACAGGACCGGACAATTACGGGTGTTGTCACAGATGCATCAGATGGCAGCACATTACCAGGTGTTACAGTGATTGTGAAAGGGACAAACCAGGGAACCATAACTGACATTGAAGGTGTTTACCGCATTGAAGCAGGGCCGGATGCCACCCTTGTTTTTTCATTTATTGGCATGGTAACCCGGGAGATCCCGGTTGATGGGCGGAGCGTGATCAATGTTGCGCTTACTCCTGACCTGGTGGGGCTGGATGAGGTTGTTGTCGTTGGATACGGAACCCAGCGGAAGAGTGACCTGACTGGTGCTGTAACCACAGTCAATGCGGAAGAACTTCAGCAGTTATCGACCATTAACGTAGCACAGGCGCTGCAGGGACGGGCTTCCGGCGTGCATATCACACAAAACTCCGGTGCCCCGGGGGCAGGCATGCAGATCAGGATCAGGGGCATTACCTCCATATCGAACTCCGACCCACTGTTTATTGTGGACGGGTTTCCGGCTGGCATTGGTGATATTGTCCCATCAGACATCGAATCAATTGAGATCCTGAAGGATGCTTCTGCACAGGCTATTTACGGATCAAGAGCCGCATCGGGTGTGATCCTCATTACCACAAAAAGGGGAAGGGTGGGCGATACGAGGGTTACTTTCGAAACCAACGTGGGTGTCCAGGAAGTGTGGAGAAAACTCGACTTGCCCGGGGCCTCTGACTGGGCCATCATGCATATGGAGCAATATCTCAATGATGGCATATCACTCCCCCATCCCAATTATATGTCAAGGCAGGTCTACGAAGTCCTTCAATTCGCAGCCGCCGGCAACTATCGCGGCACCAACTGGCAGGATGAGATATACAGACCCGCCCTGCAGCAAAACCATACGCTTACAATCAATGGGGGTAACGAGAAAAACCAGTTCAATGTGGCAGGCGTTTACAACAACCAGCAAGGGATCCAAAAAAACTCCAGCCTGAACAGGATCATACTTCGTACCAACAGTGACCACAAGATCAAGAACTGGCTAAGCGCTGGCACCAACTTGTCATTCACACGCAACATCCATATGGGAGCCGTTGATGTAAGCCGCGATGCACTGAAAAGGAACCCCATCGCTCCCATATACAACCAGGAAGGCAATTGGAATTCACCCATACCCGATACGGGTCCTTCACATCCCATCAGAAGGTTGGAACACGCCCAATACAGGTGGCCTCTCAATCATTCTTTTTCCGGTAGTGCCTATATCGACATCAAGCCATTTAAGGACCTGACCTTCAGGTCGCAGCTCCGCTATGGCCAAAGCAACTCGGAGCACAGAAGATACAATCCGGTCTTCTGGGTAACATCCCTGGAAAGCAACAACAGAACCTCAGTAACTGAAAGCAGAGGTCAAAGCTATGGCTGGACATGGACAAACTATATGACCTACCAGAAAGAACTTGATCAACACAGTATACAGGGTACGGCAGGCACGGAGGCCCAATACAGCTACAGCTATACCATGAGCTCACAGTCGTTTGACCAGCCCGACATCTCCTCTATGTGGTGGCTGAACGCAGCACCAGAACTCGACAGTGCCAAGGTCTCCCCCGACAGGGGGTGGCCCCATTTCCCCTATGAAGAAACCATGAACTCCTACTTCCTGAGGGGCAACTATTCGTACATGGGGAAATACCTGATGACAGCCACTGTGCGATGGGATGGATCCAGCAAGTTTGCCCGGGGATATAAGTGGGGGATGTTCCCGTCATTATCCCTTGGCTGGAACGCAAAAAGGGAGCAATTTCTTGAAAACTTCGATCTCCTCAGTGATTTTAAGATTCGTGGCGGCTGGGGACAGGTTGGGAACAGCCAAAGTGTTGGCTCATTCCAGTACCTGACGACCATTGTGGGCAACCAAAAGTACGTATTTAATGGCCTGGTCGTGGAGGGGCAGGCTGTTGACCGACTTGGCAACCTTGAAATACAATGGGAAACCGTTGAACAAACCAATATAGGTATAGATGGTTCCCTGTTCAGGAACATGCTCGGTTTCACCGTAGATTATTTCATCAGGACCACCAGGGGTATGCTTTACGAAATGCCTACCCCGTATTTTGCCGGTGCAGCAGGCGCCCAGGCCAACCTTGCGTCGATGGAGAACAGGGGCTGGGATTTCTCTTTGAACTACAGGAACTACGAAAGGCCACTGAAGTATGACATAGGCTTCAACATATCAACATACCGCAACAAAGTGCTGAAGCTTGATGATGCAGGGGGTAGTCAGGAAGGCGGACTGGTATGGCATACGGGGCAGAATGCAACCTTCACCACTGCCGGAAACGAAATGGCCTTCTTCTACCTGATCCCTGTTGCCGGTATATTCCAGAACCAGGAGGAAATAGACAACTATGCCTATATCGACAGGCGTGGTAACCGGGTGCCCATACAACCCAATGCCAGGCCGGGCGATCTCAAATTTGTCGATGTAAACGGCGATGGAGTGATCAATAACCTGGACAGGATCAAGGCAGGTAGTCCGCATCCCGACTTTCATTTTGGCTTCAACCTGAACCTTGAATACAGGGACTTCTATTTCAGTACCTTCCTTCAGGGAGTTTACGGAAATGACATCGTAAACGGCAACCCGGTATACAACAGGATCAACAGATGGACTCCCGACAACCCAAGCCAGACAGAACCATGGCTGACACAACAAAACCTGAACAACAACTTCCGTCTCTCTGAATACTACCTGGAAGACGGAAGCTATTTGCGGGTCAGGAACATACAGCTTGGATACAACCTTTCAGAGAGGTTACTGGCCTATACAGGTGCACACAGGGCGAGGATCTATGTCTCATTTGACAACATATTTACATTTACACGCTATTCGGGTCCCGAACCTGAAGTGGTAAACGGATGGTATGGACATCCCCTGGCTCCCGGTATTGATGCGGGGGTATATCCGCAATCAAAGATCTATAACCTGGGGCTCTCTGTCACTTTTTAAACCCATAAACCCAACAATGATGAAAAAATTGATATATGTATTTTCAGTTGTTCTTTTGTTTGTTTCCTGTACGGAAGACTTCCTTGACCTGAGGCAGCAGGGCAGGTTGACAGATCAGAACTATTTCGACAACGATGACAATGCCATTATGTTCATCAATGCCTGTTATGCAGCAATCGGCTGGGATGAAGGCATTTACCTCGGTGTTGAACAAACAAACCACTTCTATGAATTCTGGTATGGAGATATTCTCTCTGATGATGCACGTATAGGTACACAACCAGGCGACCGTGCATGGCTGCAGCCATTGGAGGAATGGCGCCTGCTGTCGTCTGACGGTGCGTCCAAGTCGATGTGGATGGCCAATTATAAAGGATTGTTCCGCATCAACATGGCCATATTGCGGCTTCCCGATGCCGAGGTCAGCAGCGATCTGAAAGAAAGGTTGCTGGGAGAGGCCTACTTCCTGCGCGGTTACATATATTTTTACATGGTCAGGGTATTCGGTGGCGTACCACTATTTACAGAACCTGTAAAACCTTCAGAATACAAGACCACAGACAGGGCTTCCATTTCAGAAGTGTACAAACTGATTGAGAAGGATTTCAAAGAAGCAATTGCCCGGCTGCCTGAGAAGAGTGAATACCCACCGGGTGACCTTGGCCGTGCCACGAAAGGTGCCGCCCGTGCTTACCTTGCCAGGGCGATCATGTACCAGATAGGTACCGACAATACAAACAACCATAGCTGGCAGTCGGTGTTCGACCTCACCGAAGAAATCATCAACTCAGGCGAATACCAGCTGTATCCAAACTATGCGGCGATCTTTGAGATGGATGGCGAGAACAACTCAGAATCCATTTTCGAGGTGCAGTTTGCCGATAACAACGAAGGATGGGGTGTGGTAAAAGCAGGCACGACAGCCTCTGTATTCCAGGGCAATCGCACCATGACCTATCATCCAAGTTATCGTGATGAGGCAAAGGAAAAAGGGGAACCAGAGGGATGGGGGTTCAACACCCCGACAAAGGAGTTTGTAAATTCTTTTGAACCGGGCGATCCAAGGCGCATATGCACTGCCTACGGTGACATGGAAGTACACCATGGCATCCTGCAAAGGGTTGAGGAAGAATATAGTGGCGGAACGGGCTATTACAACCGCAAAGCCCGGATCGACCCCGACTTCGTACCCACAAACATGAAGTCCAGTCCGACGAACATAAGGAAATTCAGATACGCGGATATCCTGCTGATGCAGGCAGAGGCTGCCTGCTACCTTGGCAACGAAGGTATTGCAAGACAAAGGGTGAATGAAGTAAGGGCACGGGCGAGACAGGCTACCAAGCCAAAAGGGTCTATCGAAGGAAGAAACACCTATGTGCCATACAGACCCGATGAATTGCCTGATAACCTGCTCCCCGACATCACCAGCAGTGGTGACCAGCTGTTGCAAGATATCTGGAAAGAGCGCCGTGTTGAACTGGGCATGGAAGCGCTGCGGTTTTGGGACCTGGTAAGAACCGGAAGGTATTATGACGCCCTGACCAAAAAATTTCCCGACGATCCTTCGGTCAGGGAACGATGCATACAGCACTCCATACCCGTTGGCGGAGGTGTGGTGAACCCCATACCGGTGTTGCCCATCCCCATATCAGAAGTAGTATCATACGGCCTGGAGCAAAATCCTGGTTATTAATGAACCTCTTTAATATCATAATAACATGAAGAATACATTCACAATGATCCTGATCGTTATCGCAGCCCTGTCCATACAGTCGTGCGATGACTATTTCAACCCTGAACCCGGAAGTGATTATGATATCCAATGGCCTGTGCCGCATGTGGAGCTCCCCATGGAGTCGATGACCGTCGATACGGAGTATACCCTGACCGGAGAAAACCTCGATAAGGTATTCCAGGTTTTCATAGGTCCTGACCAGGCACAGATCATCGACACCCTGGCAGACAGGATCACTTTCAAAACACCCCGCCTCTTTGACAGGAACAGCCTGACCCTGAGAAACTACTATGATTATTCCTATAGAAGCCATCAACAGATCAGGCCTGAGTACCTGCCGGTAACCATAACAACCTGGCCCGCAACAATACGAAGAACCCAAAGCCTCACACTGGTGGGGGAGAATGTTGACCAACTGGGTGAGGTTATCATCGGCAACACCAATATTCCGGTAAATGGGCGGATTATCGAGGACGACACCTACCAGAGGATCACCCTGTCACTTGATGATGTGGAGATCGACGCAAGCCTGAATAAGGTATTGCTAAGAGCAATAGCCCTTGACGGAAGTTTCCTGGAGGCTCCTGATTCCACAATAATTAACTAACATTCAACACAATAAAAATTTAATGCCCTGAATCATGAAAAAGCAATTGTTCATCATTCTGTTTTTGGTTGCTTTCCCTTTGTACCACGCTTGTGAAAAACAAGATGTTTTGCACGATCCGGTTGCCTGTTTTACGGCAAGCACGGATACCATACCACGAAACGAATACGTGACATTTTATATCTGTGGGGACGCCATGTACAATACCATATTTTCAGGCGATTTTCTGTCGGAGTTCAATGGTATTGACAGTGTGAATGGCCAGGGATATGCCGTTCCCGGTGACTCAGTCATCGTCAAATACTTACTGGCTGGTGAATACCAGCCATGGCTGTTATCAACCAATGCAAACTACAACGGGATAAAAAGGGAGGCCGTACCGCTTGATCATATCATTGTTGTAACAAACTGACGCTGAATGCATATCAGAGGAGTGCATATGTCCCTGTTCCGGTATCACTGGCGCATATCATAGCCTTCGATGCTGCAAAGACCGCTGGCCATTGCCAGCCAACATAAAAATTAAAAACAGTAAAAAGATGAGAACCAGCATCTATTTATTGCTGACTTGCATGTTCATGATCGCAGCATGCTCGGGAGACAAGTATCAGGGACAACGGATGGAAAAATGCCTGAACGGCGAATGGCTGTTCTGTATTGATCCGCTAAACCAGGGAACAGACCTTGAGTGGCAGGCAAATGAAATGCAATCAGGAAAGACAGTGAGGGTTCCGCATACCTGGAATACGGACAGCATCTTCCAGCACTATTATGGGAAGGCCTGGTATTACAAAGAGTTTGACGTGCCATTATCGTGGAAGGGCAAGCAGGTGAGGATCCGGTTTGAGCGAATTTTCCACCATGCCGTCATCTGGATCAAC
>PWKN01000209.1 GCA_003559735.1 Bacteroidales bacterium
GTCTGTCTCTAATGTCCGGTTTCTGCGTTATGCTTGTTTTGAAAACAGTCATTTACAAGAGTAAACTCCTTGGTTTTCAAAACTGCGCAAGCCTTGAACCCGAACATTATAGTTCAGACACTTGACTTTATGGACAGACATTATTTATGGGTGCACACCAGCAAGCCCCCCTGGTAAATGCACTCTCTCCAAGTCCGACTGCCGGCCGGTCATCATCTACCAGGTGCAGCAAGGCCAGTGGTGGCGGTCCATTAACAACGTGCTGAACTGTAGTGGCAAGGTCGATCCTTCCGTTCTTTAAGGGCTGGTAAGGAAACACCGAAGCATGGGCATGTATTGCCATTCCAGGATAGGAAGAGATCCGGGTCAGCAAGTGACCGGGAACCCCGTCATTCCCTATTTGGGCGATCCCGAAAACCAGTGCCTGCTGACGCGCATACAAGCGTTCACCGCAAAAAGACAGCCACTCCCGGGTTTCCGGATAGGTTACCTCCTGGTCTTCTGTCAGCAAACCGGGTGACCTGATCAACGCACTACCAACCAGTCCGTCAACCTCCCCCACCACCAGAAAAGCAACGGTTTCCGATCCGGTTGTCTCCATAGCCATTGCAACAATCTCCCCCATCCCATAGAACTGTTTTTTGTCTCCGGGCGAAAAACGCAACAGGTGCGACATAAAACCCGTACATTGTATAGCCTGGATACAAAGCAGCTCGGGAACATAATCCTTTTGCAACAGCAAGAAGTCAGGGTACTCCCCTTCTGTTGGCGGCTGATACACCACATTGCCGCAAACAGCCATAAATTCACCAAACCGCAGAAATGCTTCATCAATATTTTCCCCACTGGTACCAATTCCCAGGGCAAAAGTTGTCGTGTCCAGCCTCAGCGTTACCGTATTTCCAGGAACAACCTTTTGCCATGGCTTCCAATCAGCCGGTATGGAAAGGGTCATTTTTGCTCCCGCATTGATTGTGAATATTTTTTCAGGTTTCCCTTCAGCAGGGCGCACCTCTGCAGTCATATCCGGCATACCGGCAGGTGGTTTTTCCGCCAGCCAGATGCCAAATCCAGTAGACCTTAATGTGTTATCCACAAAAGATGTGGCATGAATGATATGGAATTCACCTTGCACTGCAAGCAATGCCTTATGTATGTTCACAAGGGAGCGGATACCTGCCGAACTTAGAAACGACAAATCTGATCCGTCGATAACCAGATGGTGGTGGCCATTTCTGATATGGTCAAGCAAGGTATTGGAAAAATGATCTGCCCATGAAGCATCCAATCGTCCTTTTGCTTTAACCAGGAGGAATTCACCTCTTTTTTGATGACTTATTTGCATACTTTTGCTTTAATTTTTCAAGCATGTACAACTTTTTTATTCATTATTTATCCACCTGGCTGCCTGTGTTTGGCAAAACGGCATCAACCATCTGTAACCCTCGTTTTGACAGGTATCAGGGATCAATCCGTTCATAAAGTCTGGTTGCCATGACAGGCAGCTCTGATGGCGGAGTACCGGCAATGACCTGAGCAGCCATCCTGCCTGTCTCTCTGCCCCATTCATAAAAGTCCTCCCCAATGGCACCGGCAGCGCCCATTTCAACATAATCAGGTTCGGTCACAAAAACTGGAATACCTGAAGCTGTGGCAACCTTGTGCACTGCAGGAAAGCTTGCCAGCACAAGATTATCTGTTGACAGGATCAGTGCCTGTGCACCACGCATAATGACCGATTCTGTTGCCAGGGTCAGTTCTGACGAGGTGTTCACAGTGGCTTCCAGGATGGCAACTCCATGTTCTGATCCAGCCTCCCTTAGTTTTTCGACCGCTATCAGTGAGTTCATCTGTGCCGGATCATAAATGATGCCCACCGCTTCAATACTGTTGTCAAAATCGATTGCCATGGCCAGCAATTTGTCTACTGGCGGATCATCATGGATGCCACAAATATTGGGTGGGCGTCCGTCAGCGAACAAGTTCAGTTTCTCCGGGTCACTGGCAACGGTAAACACAACGGGGATATCCTTAACCTTTTGGGCAACAGCCAGGAGGACAGGCGTGGTGATGGATATGATCAGATCTGGTTGTTCACCAACAACGGCATCGATAATCATGGGTAGTTTCCCCATATCGCCCTGGGCTGAATACTCTCTGATTATGAAGTCCTCACCCGACTGCAATCCGCTTTCCAACAGTCCTGCACGGAGCCCCTCCTTGTTTAAATCCAGCAGCGGGTAATCTGCCAGGCTGATCACAGCGATCTGGCAGATCCCTTCAGTCTGGTCATCCAGCAAAGCGTGGACATGCGTACTGATTTTCCAGTTATTATCCAGCGAGGCAAGCACTTCATGATTCAGGCGAAACCGTTCAGGAATGACATTTTCTATTCGAAAGGAAGCCGGACTGGCCCCATCCAGTATATCAGCTGCCACATCGGCTGTATGTTCTCCAACTGTAAAATAGTTTGCACCGAGGCCAAACAATGTGCCTATCAGCACATCAAGATGGTCATTGGTAAAGACAGGTATGCCTGCCTGTCTTGCAAGGTTCACGATCAGGCTTGCCGATGATGCCGCCACAGAATCTCCACCAATCCAGATCGCCTCCACACGACGTCCAATCAAAGACCTGACAGCCTCTGATACTTCTGAAGTATTCATCGCGATGGCCTCCACCAGGTCTATCCCCAGTTCCTCACAAACGGCCCAGGCTATGTTCATGCAGGCTTCAGAACATTGCTCTCCCGGATTCCAGACCACACCAACACGTTTCAGGTTCGGATTCAATTCCCTCGCAAGGACAAAGGTCTGCCGAACCGGCTGGAAAGTCCCGATACCAGCCATATGTGGCGGATGCTGATGGGGTTCCTTGCCGGTGATGCCAACACCAGCGCCATAAGGATCGGTAACGCCACCAAAAACATGGATTTTCCTGGCAGACTGGTTTGCAGAGGCAAACACCTGCAAAGCCACGGTGCTTGATGTGATGACCATATCATATGGTCCGTTGGCAATTTCCCGGGCGATGGCGTTGGCAGTGCCAAAGTCACCTTGTGGATTATAGAGTCTGACATTCGTTCCACCTGGAGCATAGTACCCACGTTCATCCAAACGGCTGATAATGCCTGCTACATGTGCATCGAGCAATGTTGTGGATGTGATCTGCATAATGGCGATTGAAGGATAGTCGCCGGGAGCTCTCGATGCCGCTGCCTGTCGCTGACCCCAATCTGACACCAGCAGTATGGAAGCTGTCAGAATAATTAAACCGATTGCCAACCAAAGATCTTTTATGATTCTTTTCATCTTTATACTATTTTGACTTTTTATACAGGTTAATCCTTTAATTGATCCCGCACGGATTTTAGGCCAGCATCATCAGGGTGAAAATATTTTCGCCAGCTGATATGATCATTGATCATAAACTGAAGCATGTTTCTGAAAAAGCCTTCATTTTCTGATTTCGGACCGGGAAAAAGTGAATTGATATCCATGCCTTAACAGTTTGGGGTTACATACTCAATATTACGAATTTTTTTTTATTATCGGGGCGATTTGCAAAAAAAATCCATCCAGCCATTTAACTGAGTCTGTCCATAAAGTCAAGTGTCTGAACAATAATCTACGGGTTCAGGGCTTGTGCAGTAAAAGATCTTAAGGAATAGTGAAGGATCAATAGGAAAAGTTAAATAAATGTTTTAAATTGCAAAAAACAGCAATTCTAATAAGCTGGTTTAACTTATTGTCATGTTTTCCCTGGTTTGAACTTCAACCATATACCGTGTAAGTTGGTACTTATACAGATTTTTGGTGGACAGGGAACCGTGACATTAAAACCTTGAGCGCCATGCGACACATTGTTCATTACCTGGTTATCTGCCTTTTATTCTGTGGATATTCGTACCGGCTTAATGCCGGAGAAAGCAGAAAGATCTCTGTAACGGTCTATGACCACTGGACTGAAAGGCCTCTTGAGGGAGCCCTGGCCATGCTGTACCATCGCGGACAGGAAATTGCCGAAGCGTATACTGATGAAGATGGGAAAGCACTCCTTGAGTATACGGTCACAGGCATACACCGGCCTGA
>PWKN01000224.1 GCA_003559735.1 Bacteroidales bacterium
CCGGATAAACAGCACGAAGCTGCTTTTTCTTCATGTTCAGCATCCCGGTACAGTCGCTCATTTGCTCAAGGAACCACTGCATGTTGTCATTTCTGATGCCCTTTAAATCGTATCCCACACTCATGTTGAAAACAACACCCGGTCCGCCATCCCACCCGAACCGATGGTTGAGCACGTGAATGATGATCCAGGCATTGAGGTATTCTTCAAAGCTTTGGGTAATCTTAAGTTCCTGCGACCATTCGCAGTTATACCCTTCATCCTGCATGTCTATGCACGGCCTGGGAATATCCAGTTCATCCAGTGTCTGAACCGTCTTCAGTTCAATGTATCGTGCACCCGACAGCCACGCTGCAACGATACCCTGTGACATCTGGCTATGGGGGCCGGCTGCAATGCCAATGGGTGTATCGAGTCGTTTGCCGAACAAGATTGTTTTCAGCCATTCCGGATTACCGTGTGGGTGGGTTTTACCGGGATCAAAAAATAATGGGGAGGGAATACCGAAATAACTATCTTTATGATCAAGCTCATGGATGATGATCTTCAACAGCTTATCCAGGGGAAGGGGATGGAGGTTGTCAGGCATGCTGGTGTGTGTTTCGGTATTTATGCTTCCACGATTGGCGGCCGGACTTATCCAGCCAGAATGACACAGGTCATAAGTTGTTACGAATATAAAGAATGTTTCACAAATGGCGATGAAAGAATTTTCGGCCGTAGTGATGGCCGCCGGTGAATCGAAGCGGATGGGCAGAAACAAACTGCTGCTCCCCTTTAACCGGGATCAATCTTTTGTTGAGCGGTGTGTATCGGTTTTTTTGGGTTTTGGATGCCGGCAGGTGGTGGTTGTTGTCAACAGCGACGGGGCAGGCAAGCTTGTCCGGATCCAGTCCCCCTGGCCGGCACGTGTACACACTGTTTTGAATGCATTCCCCCACAAATCACGCTTTTATTCACTTCAGCTTGGCCTGGGAGCACTGAACAATGCGTCGCCTGTTTTCATACACAACGTCGACAATCCGTTTGTCACTGCCGCAACATTGGGATTGCTGGCATCCCGTGCCGGTCGTGCAGATTATATCCGGCCTTGCTGCGGTGGGAAGTCCGGACACCCCATCCTGATATCACGCCGGGTAGTAAATGACATTGTCTCTGAAGAAAACACCCAAACCAACATCCGTGATTACCTGTCCGGTTACCCGGCACTTTCGGTCGACACGGATGAGCGCGGGGTGCTCATCAACATCAACACCACAGACGATTACCGAAGGTATTTTTCCGGCGGAGGTGTGGGTAACGGAAACACTTAGCCATACAGGCTCATCAGCATCTTCTCGTGGGTCATGGGTGCGATCAGATCAGGTACGTGGCCAGGGTTAAATGCCCTGATCGCCTCCTGGAGTGCAAAATAGGCACCAATGCCATACATCAGTGGAGGTTCTCCAACGGCTTTGGAGCGCAATATTGCGTGTTTTGGTCCTTTTACGGGAAGCGGAATGCAAGTGACTTTCCGGGGCACGGAATGGATATCGGGCACTTTATAGCTGGATAGATTGTTTGACAGCAATTTCCCATCCCGATCAAAAACCACTTCCTCCATGGTCATCCACCCCATCCCCTGGATAAGGGCGCCTTCTACCTGTCCCAAATCAATACTCGTATTCATGCTGTTGCCAAAATCGTGAACGATCAATACCTTATCGAACCTGTATGTGCCCCTAAGGCAATCGACATGGGCAACAAACAGGGCAATGCCATAAACGTGGTAGGCAAAGGGATGCCCTTTGCCAGTGCTTTTGTCGAAGCCAATGACCGGCGTGGCATAATGGCCTTGTTCAGAGAGACACACCCGCTCATTGCAGGCTTTTTTTACCAGGTCAGCATAAGACAATGTACTTCGAACCCCATCTATGGTAACCCATTCATTGTCAAGCGATATTTTTTTAACGTCCTCGTCCAGCATGGTGGCTGCAGTTTTGCGCAGTCTGTTAGCCAGACGGTTACAGGCTATTTCAGTGGCCTTGCCATTGAGGTCTGCACCCGAGCTGGCAGCAGTGGGGGAGGTGTTGCTCACCCTGGTGGTGTTGGTGGTCTCAATTTTTATCCTGGAAACCGGAACAGAAAGGGTGCGGGCTGCCACCTGCATGATCTTCGTATTAACCCCCTGTCCCATTTCAACGGCACCGGTGCTTATCCCAACACTGCCATCGAGGTAAATGTGCACGAGGGCGCGTGCCTGGTTCATTGACCGGTTTGTAAAGGAGATGCCAAAACAGATGGGCATCAGTGCCACGCCCTTTTTTTGAAGGGGATGTTTGCGGTTGAAGGACGCCACCTCCTGCATGGTGCCATCTATGTCAAACGTCTGGTCTGCCAGTTTGGAGCATTTTGTGATGTTCACTTGTTTTGCAACCTGTCCGTACGGAAACTGGTCTCCTTCAGAAAGAAAGTTCTTTTCCTGTATGGCCCTTGCATGCACCTTCAGCTCCCGGGCTGCATGGGCAATGGCCGCCTCAATTACGAACATACCCTGCGGTCCGCCAAACCCCCTGAATGCCGTATTGGGAGGCAGGTTTGTCCTGCAGCTGCAGGCAGTTACCTCCGTATTCGGAATATGGTAGCAGTTGGTTGCATGAAATAGGCTGCGTGCCAGAATGGCAGGTGACAGGTCGGCGGCTGCTCCCCCATTTTGGTAAAAGGCAGCCTGGTAGGCGATGATCTTCAGGTCGCCTGACAAGCCAATCTTATAGTCTGCGCCGTAGGGATGCCGCTTCCCCGTCATTTCCATATCTTCCGTGCGTTGCAGGATGACCTTCACCGGGAGCTTAAGTATGTAGGATGCCAACGCAGCCATGCAGGCATAGGCCGTTGCCTGGTCCTCCTTCCCTCCAAATCCACCTCCCAAACGGGTCACCTCAACCTCAATCCGGTGCATTGCCAGTCCCAATACCCTCGCAACAGTTTCCTGCACGTGGGTTGGTCCCTGTGTTGAAGATTGAATGCGAATGTTGTCACCTTCCGAAACGAAGGCGTATGTCCCCTGTGTCTCAATATATACGTGCTCCTGTGCCCCGGTCCCGGTTTGTCCCTCGAAGATATACCTGCAGGTATCCCAGGCTGCACCTATATTTCCGCTGCGTATGGTGGATGGCGGAACGAGGAATAGTTCATTTTTAAATGCCTCCCGTGCATCAAAAACGGCTTTCAGTGGTTCTATGTCAACCCTTATTTTTTTTGCCGCTTTGCGTGCCACCCGCTCGTCTGCCGCAACAACCAACGCCACTGGTTGGCCCTGATAGGTGACCCTGTCGACGGCAAATAAAGGCTCATCGGCAACTATTCCCCCAACCTGGTTTACTCCCGGAATGTCACTCGCAGTAAGCACCCTTACGACACCATCTGTTGCCAGGGCGCCTGACAGGTCCATCGACCTGATCCGCCCATGCGCTGCAGGTGACCGGAATACCGATCCATAGAGGGTGCCGGTGCGGACCGGAATGTCGTCTACAAAAACTGACTGGCCTGTCACATGCGAAATGGCATCAATGTGTTTCATTTTTTCGTTTGCTTTTCCTTATCTCCTTATATATATAGCACAATATATTTGATATTTTTTTGACACTGTTGGCAAACCCGGTGAAAGCTCCTGCCTCCTGGGGGAGACTAACACCTTATTGGCTTTAAAGACCCTGTCACCATTTACCGGTCAAAGCCTTATGATCGATCGTTCCCGGGAACAACTCCAGGAAATGTGCAAAAAAGAGCTGCCGTGCCAGCAATCGTTTGTAGTCCGCGCTGCCACGGACATCATTGATGGGTGAAATTTCGGAATCCATTATTTTGCTTCCGGCAATCATGGTTTCGGCCGTTGCCTCCCGGCCGCAAAGAAAGGCGGATGTCTTCTCCAGGTAAAGCGGCACCGGTGCAACACCACCAACTGACACGTGGACATTCCTGAAATGGCCATTATGCAGTGCAATGCTGATGGCACTGTTTACACTGGCAATGTCGAGGGTGATCCGTTTGCTTACCTTCTCAAAGTTGACCAG
>PWKN01000155.1 GCA_003559735.1 Bacteroidales bacterium
GCGGGAGCTTCCAGTTCCTCCGGGCGGGAGCTTCCAGTTCCTCCGGGCGGGGGCTTACAGTTCCTCCAAGATCGCAGCAGCTGCCTTTCGTCCTGAGGCAATTGAGGTGACTACAAGGCTGGCGCCTGACATCGCATCACCGGCTGTAAACACTTTATCTATAGATGTTTTGTGATTTCCGTTGGTCTTGATATTGCCTTTGTCATCATATTCAAGACCAAAATCATTGAGAAGTCCATCGTGAACTGCATGATCAAAACCCATTGATAACAGCACCAGATCGGCTTTAATGGTGCTGACGGTGCCGGGTATTTCACGCATCTCCATTTTTCCGTTGCCCACATTTATCCAATCAACATCGGCAATTTCAGCTTGTTTTACTTGTCCGTCTTCCCCAATGAAACGCCTGGTGAGGGTATTCCATGTTCTTTGACAGCCCTCCTCATGCGAGCTGGATGTTTTCAGCACGTTCGCCCAGTAAGGCCATGGATTATCAAGAGCACGCTTCAGCGCAGGTTTGGGCAGGATTTCGACCTGTGTAACAGATTGCGCATGCTGCCGGTTGGCTGTTCCCACACAATCTGACCCGGTATCGCCCCCACCTATGACCAGCACATGCTTGTTTTCAGCATTTATCAGTACTTCCTCAGGGTGTGTGGCTCCCCCAACAACTTTGTTTTGCTGTGTGAGATAGTCCATGGCAAAGTAAATTCCCTTCAAATCACGCCCTTCCACTTGCAAATCGCGTGGCTGCGCTGCACCTACTGCAAGGCAAACAGCATCGAATTCGTTAAGCAGCTCATGGGCCGAAACGTCAACTCCGGCATGAGTATTGGTTTTGATTGTCAGTCCCTCGGCCACCAATATGTCCAGGCGGCGGTCGATCACATTCTTCGCAAGCTTGAAATCAGGTATCCCATACCTTAGCAGTCCCCCTGCCGCATCATCCTTCTCAAAAACAGTTACCTGGTGACCTGCTTTGTTAAGAATGTCTGCACAAGCCAGACCCGCTGGACCTGAACCAACAACCGCCACTGTTTTGCCTGTGCGCATTTTTGGGGGTTGGGGGGATATTAACCGTTTCTGAAAGGCTTTTTCAATCACAGCGACTTCGTTCTCCCTTATGGTGACCGGCTCATCATGCAACTCCAGCACACATCCAGACTCACAGGGTGCAGGACAAATTCGTCCGGTAAACTCGGGGAAGTTGTTATTCATATGCAGCAGGTCGGTCGCACTCCTCCAATCACCCTTGTAAAGGGCATCCTGCCATTCAGGCATGATATTTGTCACCGGACATGCCCACTGGCAAAACGGGATCCCGCAATCCATACACCTTGATGCCTGCAATTGACGGTCTGTATCATTGAGTGTTTGCTCTACCTCACCATAATCGTTGATGCGTTCGTGAAGCGGACGGTTGCCGCTTTCCTTGCGTGCTATTTTTAAAAAGCCTTTGGGGTCGCCCATAATTTTTCTTAAAGTTTTATTGTTACTGTTTTTGTTCGCCAGACATGACCGGTCAGCATGTACACTAATACTGATGCTGGGGTGTATCTTCTGTCATTTCAAGTTTTTTCCTGATGTTTTCAAGCTTGATCTCCTGTAATACCTTTTTGTATTCCAATGGAATGACTTTTACAAACTTGGTGACATAGAACTCCCAGTTTACCAGTATCTCTTCTGCCAACCGGCTATTTGTATAGATCAGATGGTTGTTGATCAGCTTTTGAAGCTCGTTGATGTCGCTTATGTCATCCATTGTTTCAAGTTCTACCAGTCCCTTATTGCAGAAATAGCTGAATGTACCTTTTTTGTCGAGCACATAGGCAACTCCTCCGCTCATTCCGGCAGCAAAGTTTCTTCCGGTATTGCCCAATACAACCACCCTGCCGCCAGTCATATATTCACAACCATGATCACCAACACCCTCCACGACCGCAGAAACGCCGCTGTTCCTGACAGCAAAACGTTCACCGGCAATCCCCCGAACATACAGCGCTCCTGAAGTGGCACCGTACAATATGGTATTCCCTGTAATTATATTGTCTTCCGGAATGAAAGTACTTTTTTCAGGGGGTACAACGATGATCTTGCCACCTGAGAGTCCTTTCCCGAGATAATCATTTGCATCTCCTTCAAGAACAAAAGTGACACCCTGTGTCAGAAACGCTCCAAAGCTTTGTCCAGCCGATCCGTAAAACCGGGCATGTATTGTATCGTCAGGCAATGATGATTGTCCGGTTTTCCTTACAATCGCTCCGGAAAGCATGGCACCAACGGCACGGTCAGTATTGTTTATCTTACTGGAAAGCCACACCTTCTCATGGTTGTTTATTGCTTTTGAAGATAGCTGAATCAGCTCATGATCCATCACCTTATCTATTTTATGCTCCTGAGGTTGACAGAATCTGAGCGGGTTAAATTTTGCCTGGGAAGGTGTATATATCATTTTGGATAAATCCACATTCCCAGCTTTCCAGTGGTCAATATCTGTTCTTTGTTTCAGGAGGTCAGACCGTCCGATGATATCTTCAAACCGGCGAAATCCAAGCTCAGCAAGCAACTCGCGCACATCTTGTGCTACAAAACGGAAAAAATTTTCCACGAAATCGGCTTTCCCCATAAACCGTTTTCTCAGCGCTTCATCCTGCGTTGCCACACCGACAGGACACGTGTTCAAATGGCATTTTCTCATCATGACACACCCCAACGCGATCAATGCTGCTGTTGAAAAGCCAAACTCCTCGGCTCCAAGCATCCCCATCAATACAACATCAAGACCCGTTTTAAGCTGACCGTCGGTCTGAAGCCTTACCCTCCCTCTGAGGTCATTCATGACAAGGGTTTGGTGCGCCTCAGCAATGCCAAGCTCAACAGGCATTCCAGCGTGCACAATTGAGCTGACAGGACTGGCACCTGTCCCTCCCTCCAGTCCTGAAATCGTGATCAGATCTGCTTTTGCCTTTGCAACGCCTGCTGCAATGGTCCCAACACCATATTCTGATACCAGTTTGACGCTAATGCTGGCACTGGGGTTGACACACTTAAGGTCAAAAATCAGTTGGGCAAGATCTTCTATAGAATAAATGTCGTGGTGTGGCGGTGGAGATATCAATGTGATACCAGGTGTTGAGTTGCGTAGCCTTGCAATGACCTTGTTTACCTTAAAGCCAGGCAACTGGCCTCCTTCACCTGGTTTTGCACCCTGAGCGACTTTAATCTGAATCTCATCGGCATTGACCAGGTAAGATGCCGTTACTCCAAACCTTCCGGATGCAACCTGTTTGATTGCACTTCTTTTATTCGCACCCCCAGGTATGGAAACAAACCGGTCAGGATCTTCACCTCCTTCTCCGGTATTGCTCCTGCCTCCTATTCGATTCATCGCAATGGCGAGGGCTTCGTGGGCTTCTTTACTGATCGAGCCGAATGACATAGCTCCGGTGACAAATCGCTTTAGAATGGCCTCGACAGGTTCAACTTCTTCTATACTGACCGGGTTCTTTTTATACTGAAGAAAACCACGAAGGAAGGATGGTTTTTGATTTTCCGAATTTACAACGGCAGCATATTCCCTGTACTTGTCATAGTCGTTGGTTTGCGCAGCCCATCGCAGCAAGGATATACTTTCAGGATTCCATGCGTGATACGCTCCATTTGCGCGATAGGCATATGAACCCAATGTTTCTGGAATAAAGCTGCCGTTCCCACGGGGATCAAGAAAGGCATTTTTATGGGGGATAGCCGCTTCACAGGCAATTTCACCAAGTCCGATACCCCCAATTCGCGATGCCGTGCCATTGAAATATTTCTTTATAACCTTTTCTGATATTCCGAGGCACTCAAATATTTGAGCCCCGTGGTAGCTTCGCAAAGTGGATATCCCCATTTTAGACAAAACTTTTAAAATGCCATTATCCACAGCTTTTATATAGTTTTCCCTTGCTTTTCTATACTCCATCTTAATCTCCCCTTTTTTAACCAGGTTATCTATTACTGCAAAGGCAAGGTATGGGTTGATGACACTTGCTCCGTATCCCAACAGCAGTGCAAAGTGCATCACTTCGCGGGGTTCGGCAGTTTCAACAACAAGCCCGACCTGCATCCGCTTTTTCTTTTTGATAAGATGATGGTGTACTGTTGCAACTGCCAGGAGTGATGGAATGGGCGCATGGTCTCTGTCAATATTGCGATCGGAGAGAATAATATAATTGATCTGATTATCAACCGCCTCCTCGGCCTGCCGGGAAAGATCCTGCAAGGCGTCTTTTAACGAATGTTCACCTCCTGAAGGGTCGAATACCATCTTCAGTGTGGCGTTGGTAAAATCAGAATGTTTAAGGTCTTTGATCTTACCCAGATCTGTATTGGTTATAATTGGACTTTTGAACTTAATGAGTTTGCATAACATGGAAGACTCTTCCAGCAGGTTTTTATTTACTGATCCGATATAATTGGTAAGAGACATCACCAGACCTTCACGAATGGGATCAATGGCCGGGTTTGTAACTTGTGCAAACTGTTGTTTGAAGTAATTGAAGAGACGCTGAGGTTTGTCTGATAATACCGCGGGTGGTGTGTCATTTCCCATTGAACCCACAGGTTCTTTTGCTTCCAAAGCCATTGGCTTAATGACAAGGTCAATATCTTCCTTTGAGTAACCGAAAGCCTTAATCCAGGTTTGATAGTCTTCGCCCATATCTGAACGAACCCGCTCTTTTACTTCAATAGTATCCAATTCAAGACGATTCTCCTTAAGCCAGTTCCCATATGGATTGGCCCTGGCAAGCTGGTGTTTTAACTCTTCGTCTGATATGATTACACCAAGCTGTGTGTCAACAAGCAATATTTTACCTGGCCTGAGTCGTCCTTTTTCTTTGATTTGTTCATTGGGAAATGATTGTACTCCGGTTTCACTACCCATCACGATCAGGTCGTCTTTGGTGATCAGATACCGTGATGGCCTCAGCCCATTGCGATCGAGGGTGCCACCTACATACCGGCCGTCAGAAAACAACAATGAAGCGGGTCCGTCCCATGGTTCCATTATGGTGGAATGGTACTCGTAGAAGTCTTTCAGACTTTGCGGGATTGGGTTTTTGTCGTTAAATGATTCCGGCACCATCATGGATAGTGCATGCGGCAACGTTCTTCCTGTCAGCACAAGGAATTCGAGAACATTGTCAAATGAGGCTGAATCGCTTTTGCCCGGTTCTATTACCGGAAACAGCTTTTGCAGGTCGCTTCCAAACAGATCGGTCTTCAACAGTGACTCCCTGGTCTGCATCCACAACCTGTTGCCTTTAATGGTGTTGATCTCCCCATTATGAGCAATAAAACGAAATGGCTGGGCTAAATCCCATGTGGGGAAAGTGTTTGTACTGAAACGTGAATGAACAAGGGCAATGGCACTTTGAAAAGACTCATCACTCAAATCGGCAAAATAACCCATGAGCTGTTCGGGGGTGAACATACCCTTATAGACCATGATCTTTGTTGATAAGCTTGGCATATAAAAAAAATCTTTCTGTTCAATGTTGGATCCTCCAATCTTTCTTTCTGCCAGCTTTCTCACTACGTACAGTTTTCGTTCCAGGTCGTCCTGTTCATATTTTCCTGAGACAAAGATCTGTTCCATATAGGGTTCAGTACTTTTTGCAATATCACCCAGCACATTGTTATTCACCGGTAATTTGCGGAGGCCTGCAATCTCAAGTCCTTCTTGCTTTACCAATTGTTCAAGTATCTCTTTACATGCATCCCGATCCCCCTTGTCAGGCGGAAGAAATAAAATACCTGCGCCATATTCACCTGGAAAAGGTAATTCCGGAAGGATCGCTTTAAAAAAATCATGCGGGATCTGTACAAGTATTCCGGCACCATCACCAGTGACATTATCAGAGCTTTCAGCGCCACGATGAGTCATATTCAGCAGAACCTGAAGCCCCCGTTGTACGATATTGTGTGATTTTTTTCCTTTTATGCTTGCAACAAATCCGATCCCACAACCATCATGTTCATTTTCGCGAGAATACAATCCACGCAGTAAGTCAGCATTTTGTTTCATTTGTTCACTCCATTATAATATTCAAAAAAAAACCGCTCTTCACAATGGAGAACGGCTTAAAAACACAGGCATCCCAGACCATTCTCCTTATGGCGGACCAATAAAGAAGTGCATAAATAATATCAGGGATAAATCCATATCAAGAGTATATGTCTGTTTCACCTCACAAAGATACTTACAACCTTGACTATTTGCAAATTTTTTTCGGTTATTAATCGGAAGCTTCCAGTTGCTGGCGCAAGCTGGAAGTTCCTCACCGACGCAAGCTGGAAGTTCCTCACCGACGCAAGCTGGAAGTCCCTTACCGGGTTGAACTGGAAGGTTCTGCTGGCCGGTAAATCCTTATATAATCTACCAGAAACTCTGAATAATAATCCTCGCCCAGCTCTTCAAAACCTGCGTGCCTGATGCTGTTATTTATCACAACCCACATGGGCTGACTGAAGCATTCATCCAGAATTGCTTTGTCATCAAACCGGTATACCAAAACGCCGTTGGTATAAAAATCAATTTTTTCTGGTGTCCATTCTACGGCAAAGACGTAAAACTCATGACCTATGTTTCCTGGCCTGTCTATCTTAACCGGCCAGGCACCCAATTGTCTGTGATCACTCCGGGTTCCGTAATGCAGATTAATTTCCTGGTAAACAACATCTTTACCCGTATCCCGGCCATATGCTTCAATTACATCTATTTCAGGCGGCCATGGAGCGCCCCACAACCAAAACGCCGGCCAGCTGTGTTTTGCAAATGGCAATGTCATCCTGCATTCAAACCACCCATATTGCTGTTCAATAAAATTATAAGAGAACAATTTGCTGACTTCATAAGGGAACTCAATCACTGAATCCAATTGGTAAACATATATTTCTTTCGGATTGTAACGACTTGTAAATGCAGCGTAACCTCCATCCCTTAGCTCGGGTTCGCCATAATGCACATTTAATCTCGCTGGATTGTACAGATGTGAACCACCTATTTTCCAATGTTGCTCATCACCTGTTTCATTCCACGATACCCTTTCGAACGTTTCATTCAGAACCAAAACATATCCCTCCTTCTCCAGAGGAGACACATTGAGGATCTTATCTGAATCAAAGGTCCGGTAAACCCCGTACCTCATCCTCAGATACCTGTTTTTGGCCTGACAACCCGACAATAACAACAACCCGGCAATTGCCAACAGCAAAACCGTAACCCTGTGCATGATTATATTTTTTTTCGGACGCTCAGAAAACGAACTGCTAATTCTCTTCAGCCAGCAAACTGGTGTGCTTTTTTAGTATCTTCAAAATCAGATAGAATACAGATGTTGCAATTAGTGCATAAGCCCAGAAATCCCATACAATAGACCAAATATTTGTTTTAATATACGTTTCCGTATATCGAAACAAAAAGAAAACAATAAATATTGCAGCAAGACCATTCTTTTCTTTTTTAATTGCTTTTTTGATACCAAAAGGCAATAATGAAGGGCGATATTGCTTCAATCGTGGTATAAAGGCAGGTGTTTTGGAAGCCCAACCAGTGTATTGGTCCCCAAATTTTTTTCTTAAAAACTGTTCTTCTGCATACATGATCCGTTCATAATATATCCAAAAAGCAAGAACAAAGGTTATGACAAACCAAATGTTTTCTGTCAGAAAAGCGATCCCCATCCAAATAAAAAAATTACCCAAATACAATGGATGCCTGACAATAGAATAAACCCCCGTAGTATTCAGCTGGTCTGCCAGTTGTCCGCTTCCCGTGTTTCTGCCAGAAGTGTTTTTGGGGGCATGACCCACTGTAAACACACGGATGAATAGCCCAAAAAAAGAAACGATCAAGCACATATACGGAAAAAAACCTTCAATTATCCATTCGGGTTTCCCAGAACATGTAAGCTCCTGATATATAAAAACTCCCAATCCCACAGGAATTGCAAGTATAGGCAGTTTGTTACGATGTTTGAACAAAAAGTTGCCCTGCACCTCAAATTCTTCTTGTAATGCCATTTTATCAAAAAAAAAGATCAAAAATAATAAATATCCCACCCATCTATTGATATGCTGTAGTCAAAATTTTGCGATTCTTCAGAAAATGCCGGAGGAAGTCCGTATTTTGAACGGACAAGCAAAACGTTACCCGGTTTAACAAGGTTTGCAAAATGTTCAGGGGTATCAACAAGGTCCTTTAAGTTATTTTTCCAATGATCATCAGTCTCAAACTGTATTTCCCTGGCAAGCGAATGGTGTCCTGCATACAATGATATAATATTTTTACCGGTATGAAACTGCACAGATGGCATTCGGCGGTCAAATATCAGTATATTCTGTGTTTCAGGAAGCTCGCTTTCAATAAAAGCCGCAACTCGCCTGGTGTCTTTGACTTTTTCCGGATTGTATTCAAATATATGTGATGAGATCAGACACAACCCATACATAAAAACCGCAGCAGCCAAAACAGGCTTCTCCTTTTCTGTAATTGGAGTAAATCGAAGTGCGATGAGTATTGAGGTGGTCATGATCAGCAAATAATAAACGTTTTTAGACAAAAACAATTCAGGTTGGAAAAATGGCAATAATGCTCCACCACCAAGGATCAGCAAATGAAAAACAAACTGGATGTTTCCCCATTTCCTCCTCATGTCCTCATGCATGCGAACCCACGCCCATATCGCACCAACAGCTATTCCCGCATATACGGGCAATACATACAACATTAACTTGGAACTGCTTAAGGAAAAAAACAGGATGGGAGGGACAATCCACATAAAGAAGATAATGCCTGATGCGCTTTGGGTGATTTTTTTACGGAATAACCGGGTAATCAAAATAAGCCCCCAGGGGAAGCTTGCAGCAGGCACAATGGCTAAAAAGTACCACCACGGTTCACTTCTCCTGAATACATCGGTTGCAAACCGTTCTACTGTATGTCTGATCAAAAAATAATCGAGAAACTGTTGATTTGTCAGATACAAATACACAAACCAGGTCAGGCCGGAAAAAACCATCAATACCATCCCAATTAAATGATACAAAATTTCTTTTTGCGGCCGTACACCTGCAAAATACCCCCCCAACATAACAAAAGCTGGAAATATAAATACTACCGGACCTTTGGTGAAGAAACCAAGGCCTAATGAAAGGTAAAACAACAGAAGGTAGTTTCTTTGTCTGAACAGGGCAAATTTAAACCATGCAAATACAGATAGCAGCACAAAAGTTGTTAAGTAGACATCAGTAGTTAATGCCCTTGAAGACATAAACACTCCCGGAAGAGCAAAATACAGGACCGCTGCAAGGAAGGCCAGTTTATTTCTTCTGAGTAGCAGTTTTGCAATCCCATATACAATAATCACCTGAATAATAATGGCTATTTGAAGAAAAAAACGTGCGCCAAAACCATTAACGCCAAAAAGCTGATACCCTGCAACTGTTACCCAGTAAGTAAGCAGGGGTTTGTGGTAATGCTTGATGCCCATAAGGGTAGGGTGCAAATAATCGCCAGATTCAAGCATCTCCTTTGAAACTTGTGCATATCTGGCTTCGGTTGATTCTGTTACAGACCAGTCATTCAAATTGACAAATAAGGCAACGGCAATCAAGCCCGATAACAATAACAGCCTGTACTGTTTTAGCTGTGCCATAATGCTTACTGAACTCCTTTTAAGCTTTTTCTGGGGTGAATAATGCAAAAACAAATTGCGCGAATAGACCAATGTGCCAAAAAACTGCCCTATAAATAAAACAGCATCTTTTCTCATAACAGCATAGCCAATGATCATCAGGGCACCTGCAAGACTAATAATCCAGAATGTAGAGGGAAATTCAGATTTTTGTTTTCTTTCCGAATGCAGCCATTGTACGACAAATCGAAGTGCAAACACAGCCTGACCGATCGATCCATAGGTTAGCAGAAGAACGGGTATTTCAGGATTGTTAAAAAGACCGTCCAGCGACTGAAATGAAAATAAAAGCAACACCAAAACAAAACAAACCGGGATGAACAGAAAAACATACCTGAGCGGACGATATATATTCTTCCATTCTTGCTTAAATTGCAGATTCCTGATATAGATATAATAAGAAACTACCTGGCCTCCTATGATGACAATGTCGTTTCTTAAAAATCCGTAGACAATTAACAACGTGGAAGCCAGCAAGCTAAGCTGCCAGAATAATACCGGTGAAACCACTTTGCCTTCCAGTTCCGATTTTGCAAGCTGAATAATAAACCTGGCTGAAAACAAGGCTTGCGCGATCATTCCTAGTCCAAATATTAAGTAGTAGTCCACCACTAATCTGTTTTTTTATGTTCTTCGGACAAATGGTAGTTTATGATCCTTTTTTTTATCCAGTATACAGCCAGAGTGTCTAAAAAAGGATGAATGATGCGATTGGACAGGTGGTATTTTGACTTCCCTTCCAATCTTGGAAAATGTCGAACGGGAACTTCCCTGACATTCCCACCCAACACCTGTACAAGCGCCGGGATGAATCGATGCATTCCCTTAAAAAAGGGAATATTCCGGGCAATATCAGTTTTTATGATCTTAAGCGGACATCCCGTGTCACGGACTCCATCATCAAGCACTCTGCGCCGGAACGAGTTTGCTATTCGTGAAGAGACCCTTTTGACAAACTTGTCTTTACGCTGGTGCCGGAAACCAATAACCAGCTCATATTCATTTATAAATGGGAAAAGAAGCTCAAAGTCTGCCGGACTGGTTTGAAGATCGGCATCGATATAACCAATCCATTTGCTGTCTGCATGGTCAATCCCTGCCTTTATAGCAGCACTTAGTCCCATGTTTTCAGACAGAGAAATGTATGTGTAGTTAATGCTTTCAACACATATCCCACGAATCAGTTCCAGGCTCTTGTCGGTAGACCCATCGTCAACAAATAAAACACCCACAGGGATTTTACAGCCGGCAATAAACATATCAAGCTCAGATCTTAGTCTGAACAAGCTGTCTTGTTCATTGTAGACCGGAACAATTATTTCCAATTCGTGAGCCGGCATAAAAACATTCAGTAGAATGATCAAAAAAGGCAATAAATGAAAAACACGCAAATGTAAATAAAATAAATATTGCCTGACAAAAAAACATGTCCGTATTGATTGGATGTCCTTCTAAATGTTCGCTAACGGACATACCCTGTGCATTTTTGAACAACCTGTAGCGCATTTAATTGTTATAAAAAATTGTTTATCTGCATATTACATTCTTTGGATCTATATTTGATATTTAAACTCTGTCAATACATAGCCGGCAGACATCCGAAAGGCTGATTGCCTGCAGGAAACATTACAACTCAAACCTGTTTTGAATAACCAAAACAAATCAACTTCACCAAAATGATTAAAAGTATTTTCCTTGTTTTTCTCCGAAAGATCAAAAAATCAGACATTTATGTCCTGATCAACCTGGTCGGACTGAGTGTGGGCATTACTGCATGCCTGCTCATTTTCCTGTATGTTGCTGATGAGTTGCGTTTCGACCGGCACCATGAACATGCAAGGCAAACGTACAGGCTGCTGATGGTGAATCCCAATACAGGAGGAGAAGCGGCCATACACCCCGGGGTTATGTACGCTCACGTGAAAGACCAGATACCGGGAGTAGAACATATCGCGAGGGTATTTGTATTGCCCAGTCTCGTATTGAATTCAGGAGACAACCCGATGTCAGAAAACGGACTGATGGCTGCCGACCCGTCAATCCTCAATATCTTTTCATTCAACTTCCTTGAAGGAGACCCGGCCACTGCACTCAACAACCCACACGATATTATATTGACCCCGGAGGCAGCAGAAAGGTATTTTGGCGACAGGAATCCAATCGGACAAGTCCTGTTGTTGGAGAATGAGTTTACTTTTGTGGTAAGCGGTATGATCGAAGCACCCCCTGCACAGTCACATTTGCATTTTACCATGCTGACCAACACGGGTTTTATGGAAACGATAAATCCATCAAGCCTGACCTCATGGAACAACCATGCAATGAACTTTTATTACACCCTCGAACCGGATGCCGATCCCGCGCTGGTTGCCGACCTTACACGTTCTATTGTCTGGGATGCCCACGAAAGTTACAAAGACCGGGTAGCATACCGGTTGCAGCCGTTGCTGGACATTCGTCTCTACTCAAACCATATCGAATGGGACTATGCCCATACCGGCAATGTAACCGTTGTATTGATCTTTTCAGCCATCGCCATATTGGTACTTGTGCTTGCGTGCTTTAACTTTATTAACCTGAGCATCGCTACTTCCCTAAGGCGGGCCAGGGAAATTGGGATTAAAAAAGTATTGGGGGTCAGCCGGAAACAACTGATGGTGCAATTCATTGCTGAGACCTTTGTCATTACTTTATTTGCAATGCTCCTTGCACTTCTGCTGGCAGAGATCTTTTTGCCCGCCCTGAATAGCCTGACCGGGAAAAGTCTCTCCGTCAGACTTTTATCAGACCCCTTGCTTAAATATATGCTGTTATCCCTGCTGATTCTGGTTTCGGTTATTGCCGGAGGGTACCCTGCCTTTGTGATGTCTCGATTCAAAGCGATCAACGCAATGAAAGGTGCTGAGGTCATCACCAATATCAAAGGATTACGCAACAAAAAGTACCAGTTCAGGACGCGTCAGCTGCTCATGCTTATTCAGTTTGCCGTCTCAATTGCCCTCATCGTATCAAGCCTGGCCATATTCTGGCAAATGCGGTTCCTTATGAACCGGAATCCTGGCTATGAAAAGGAAAACCTGATTGCCATCAAAAACCCGCTCGACGAGCATGCGCCCGCTCGTGCCCGATATTTAAAAGAACAGCTTGCGCAGCATGCAGATGTTGTATCGGTATCTCTTGCCCACAATATTCCACCTGTAACGCCCAACAACTATAGCGGCATCAGTTTCGAACCATACAATCAAGACCAGAACTTTCATAGTGCACTCATATCGGTCGATGCAGATTACTTTACTACGTTAAGAAGCCAGATCGTTACCGGCAGGGATTTCTCGGCCAGCATGGCCACCGATGCATCGCTGGCTGTCATTATCAATGAAACGGCAGCAAAACGCATAGGGGCAGATGACCCGGTCGGGATCAACCTCAGGGGATTTTACGATAACCAGTCACGGCAGGTGATCGGGGTGGTGAATGACATTCACTTCAGTTCAATGCACGAATCTGTAGGTCCGATGGTATTCTTCATCATGGAAGACGATTATCCCTTCAACTGGTTTAACATCCTGGTGCGCGTCAATGAAGGCACGGCTGCAAGCACCATCGGTTTCCTGAACGGTTTATGGGAAGATGAAGCGGCAGAGTGGCCCTTGCAGTACCAGTTTGTGGAAGAACAGTTCAGGGAACATTACCAGGATGACAGGCGGACAATGATCATCGTGGCTTCATTTGCAGGACTCGCAGTCGTACTTTCTCTGCTTGGGTTGCTCGGACTGGCTGTTTATGTCGCTGCAACACGGAAAAAAGAGATCGGCATCAGGAAAGTGCTGGGTGCATCTGTGAATAAGATCACCAGTATGGTAACCGGTGAGTTTGGAATTATGGTCATTGCATCGAATTTGCTTGCATGGCCTGCAGCCTTCATTTTTGTCAACCGATGGCTCGACAACTTTGCCTACCGTATCGATATCAACTGGTTTGCTTTTCTTGTTCCGTCGCTGGTGGTCTATCTTTTTGCTGTAATCACCGTCGGACTGATCGTTTACCGCGCGGCCAACATGAATCCGGTATACACCTTACAAAATGCCGATTAGTGGACAGATAGCATCACAGATCATTCGATGACCGAAAATGATTTTTTAAAAACCGGTATGTACTACCGGTTTTTTTTGGGGGCTGCTCGTGTATTGTTAATAATCATGTATATTTACAAACCATAGCTCAAATAAAAGCCGGTGCCGGCCGTTTCCCAATATAAACAATTGTCAAAACATCTATGCTTACATCCGTTAATCCCGCTACCAGTCAGATCATTGCAACCCATGAAGAACATTCGCCACAGGATGTCAATTCCATAGCCGAAAATACGGCTACGGACCAACTGGCGTGGGCAGCCAATAATTATCCGCACCGTGCCGGTAAGCTTGGTGCTGCTGCTGAAGTGCTTCGCAAACGATCAGACGAATACGCATTGATGATCACATCAGAGATGGGCAAACCCATCAACCAATCATACGCTGAGATCGAAAAATGTGCCAGGGTATGCGAATACTATGCAAAACACGCGGAGGTTTTTCTTTCCAATGAACCGGTAAAAACCGAAGCAAGCCACAGCTACATCGCTTACCGCCCCATGGGTGTCATATTTGCGGTCATGCCCTGGAACTTTCCATTCTGGCAGGTGTTCCGCTTTGCTGCCCCGGCATTGATGGCTGGCAATGGCATCCTCCTGAAGCACGCTTCCAATGTAACAGGTTCAGCGCTGGCCATTGAAGCTTTATTCAGGGAGGCTGGTTTGCCCGGAAACCTGTTCAGGGTGCTGAAGCTAGCTGGCAGTAAAGCTGGCGACGTTGTCGGGAACCAACATGTGAAAGGTGTGACCATTACCGGAAGCGTAGCGGCAGGCCGGTCAATAGCCACGAAAGCAGGTGCCATGCTCAAGAAATCAGTGCTCGAACTGGGTGGCAGCGACCCCTACCTGATCCTTGAAGATGCCGACCTGGAGCTTGCAGCCTCCGTCTGTGCCAACAGTCGGCTGATCAACAGCGGACAAAGCTGTATTGCTGCCAAACGGTTCATTGTTGTAAAACCGTTGCGCAAAGCTTTTGAGGAAGCATTCGTCAAAGAAATGCAGAACAAACATATGTGCGATCCGTCTCTGCAAACTTGTGATGTGGGTCCGCAAGCAAGCATAAAGCTACGCGACGAACTGCATGCACAGGTGACAAAAAGCATTGCCATGGGAGCAGACTGCTTGCTGGGAGGCACCATCCCGCATAAAGAAGGGGCATGGTACCCACCCACGGTGCTCACCAACGTGATTCAGGGAATGCCGGTCTATGACGAAGAAACCTTCGGA
>PWKN01000199.1 GCA_003559735.1 Bacteroidales bacterium
GCATTTTTTCACCAGGTAGTCGCGAAAGCGAACGCCTACCGGATCGTTACGGAACCGGTATATTTCCAAAAAAATATATTTTCCTGCCTTTTTGATGTCATTCAGCATTGCAGTATAGTAGGCCAGGGGATCAGAGATCAGTTTTATTTGCAGTTCCCGACAATTTTCCATGATACATATATTGCTGAATCCATCCAAAGATAATAACTTTTCTGAGAGCCCTCAAACAGGAACCGGATAATCAGCAAAAATTTTCTCATATGACCCCGTCGGCTGTAAAAACAATCAAAAAAGAAGACAAAATGGCGTGTTTTTCTTTTGTTTACGTGCTTTAACTGGGTTTTTCCCGACAAACTGACATAAAAACGGACGGTTTTTGAAAAGGTACGGCATTTGAAGAGATAAATAGCAAAACAAATTGTCTCACAAAAAAACAGGAGGAAAGCCCCATGACAATTATCAGATGGCATAAGCGACCCATGATGTCGAATATTTTTGATGATATGTTTGACAGGAACTTCAATACAGGATTTGAGCGGAACTGCGGATGTGTTCCGGCCACCAACATCATTGAAGACGAGAAAGCATTTGAGATCCAGTTGGCAGTACCCGGAATGAAGCGCGATGATTTCAGGATGGAGATGGAAGACAACGTATTATCTGTTGTATTTGACAGGAAGGAAGAAAAGGAGAAGGAACATGTTGAATACCTGCGCAGGGAGTTTGACATTGATGGATTTACACGCTCCTTTTCGATCCCGAAAACGGCTGATGCTGAAAACATCAAAGCACGGTATGACAATGGCATACTGCACATCACGGTGCCCAAGATTGACAAGGCACGCCTGAGCAAGCAGATCAAGATCTCATAAGGCATTTGCCGGTTTTGAACCGATTTGTCTGCGCTGAAAACCCACCGTCCGGCACGGTGGGTTTTTTTATGCCGCTCATCAAATAATTATTGTTATGTTTGGCGTCAAATTATTAAAAACCAATATGAACATATAAACATAACAAGTCATGAATGAGAATCAATATTTGCTAAACCCCAATCCACTGGTTCGTTTTTTGCATAAGTCACCGGCCGACTTTACCAAGGCCGACATAATCCGTTATATCCAGGAGCACGACATACAAATGGTCAACTTCAGGTATGTTGGCGGAGACGGCCGGTTAAAGGCGTTGAATTTTGTGATCCAGAGCCTTGAACATCTCGACACGATTTTATCGACAGGAGAGCGTGTGGATGGCAGCAGTCTGTTCAACTTTCTTGAAGCGGGATCATCTGATCTCTATGTTGTTCCCCGTTTCCGCACGGCGTTTTTAAACCCTTTTTCAGAGGTTCCGGCCGTCGATCTGTTGTGTTCCTATTATGACAAAAACGGGAAACCACTCGAAAGTTCACCGGAGAATATTATGCGCAAAGCGCACCAGGTGTTGGTTGAGAAGACCGGGTACGCCATGGAGGTGATGGGAGAGATCGAATATTATGTGATCAGTGACCGGAACCCGCTTTACAGGGCCAACGATCAGCGTGCGTATCACGAGTCGGTCCCCTTCGTAAAATGGGAACAGATGCGGGTTGATGCCATGATGGCAATGGCCAGTACCGGGGCGGCCATAAAATATTCGCACTCTGAGGTTGGTAATTTTTCTGATGATGAACACGACTATGAGCAAAACGAGATCGAGTTTTTACCAACCAGTGTGGAAGAGGCTGCCGATCAGCTGATCATTGCAAAGTGGGTTTTGCGACAGGTGGCATACCAGCATGGCGTAACGGTAAGCCTGGCACCCAAGATCACCGCGGGAAAAGCGGGGAGTGGCATGCACATACATATGCGCATCATGAATGATGGCAGCAATGTGACACTTGAAAACGGCGCCATCAGTGAGGTAGCCCGCAGGAGCATTGCCGGGATGCTTGACATTGCTCCGTCATTGTCGGCTTTCGGGAACACGATCCCCACCAGCTATTTCCGGCTGGTTCCCAACCAGGAAGCACCCACCAACGTATGTTGGGGCGAACGCAACCGCTCTACCCTGATCCGTGTGCCGTTGGGCTGGGTCGGGGCAGAAGACATGGTTTCAAAGGAAAACCCCATAGAATGTCCGTCGAACAAACAACTCAGCGACAAGCAAACCTTTGAATTCCGTTGTCCGGATGGTTCGGCCGACATTTATCTGCTCATAGCCGGATTATGTGTCGGCGCCCGGCATGGTTTGGAAATGCCTGATGCGTTGGCGTTGGCGGAGAACACGTATGTGGATGTGAATATTTTTGATGAAAAGAACAGGGAGCGTCAGCAACAGCTTGCCCAGCTGCCCTATTCATGCAAAAAAGCAGCTGAGTACCTCGCCGGTCAGGCAGAGATATACAAAAAACACGGTGTGTTTCCTGAAAGCATGATCAATGGCGTGATCCGTACACTGGAATCGTATGATGATGAGAATCTGCGCGAAAAGATCGGCAGCAACAGGGAAGAGACCATGAAGCTGGTCAGGCGCTTTTTGCATTGTGGATAGCTTCCACCAGGGAGCCGGCCAACCGGCTGGCTCCTATTCTAAACCATTTTTTGTTCAGTCGTTTCGATCCTGATATTTTGCGGACAAGCTGGTAGTATATGAGCGCTGTTTCCGGATCGGAGACACCTCCTGCCGGCTTAATGCCACAGGTTTGTCCGGTACTTTTCTGATGATCCCTGATGGCTTCGAGCATCACCAGCATAGCTTCGGGTGTTGCGCCCTGATTTGATTTACCCGTTGATGTTTTCAGAAAATGGCATCCCGCCTCAAGTGCAATCTCACAGGCCCGCCTTATCAGGGTGGCTTTTTTCAACTCTCCTGTTTCGAGGATCACTTTCAGCTGGGCATCCTTACAGGCTTCCCTGATGGCGGCAATCTCATCGAACACCAGGTTATATTCACCCTCCAGCAATTTTCCCCTCGAGATCACCGTGTCGATCTCTTCAGCACCTTCATCAATGGCATAGCGCACTTCGGCCATCTTAACAAAAAGAGGTGATTGTCCGGAGGGAAATTCACCTGCCACAGACGCAACCTTTATACCGGAGTTTTCCAGTGCCTTACGGGCAACCGACACGAAAGGCGGATAAACGCATACTGCCGCAACATCGGGCAATCCATTGTGTTTTGATGAAAAGGAGCGGGCTTGTTCACAGAGGTCTTCAATCCGCCTCGAGGTATCTGTCCCTTCGAGGGTGGTCAGGTCGATCATGCCCAGGATGTCCGTATAGGTTTTGACTAGGTCTTTTTCGGACGGCATTTCTTGCATCAACTCCTGACAGCGTGTGGCAATATCGTTGTCGTCGAGCGTGGGTGTTTGTGAAAAATCTGTCATAGCTGAACAAATTACCAGGCACTTGGCCATTATTTAAGCATGTAAAGGTACAATATTATCTCGTTTTGTGGATCATTACGCAGAAAAAAGAAGCACCGGGTTAAATGAATGTCCCGTTAATTTTCGGATGCAGCAGATTGGAATAATTCAACAACTATGTGTATCTTTGCACAAAAGTTGCGGCTCCGTAGTTCAATTGGATAGAATAGCAGATTCCGGTTCTGTCGGTTGGGGGTTCGAGTCCCCCCGGAGTCACCAAAAAACCCTCTCAGCCGGGAGGGTTTTTTTGTATCTTGTGGTCTTATTTCGATTTGCAGACAATCAGACGGGCATTTGTTTATATACTGTCCTGCCTGATCAAACATAATTACTTTCAGGCAGGGTTGTTTACCTGGCCTGGTTTTTGTGTCACCAAATCATACCCCATGAAAAAACAAAGACTACCTGAACCCTCTTTTGGACTGGAGGGGATGTTTTCTGTAAAATTTACAAGGCCCGCCAGGGAGAAAACCGGGGAGAAAACCAGGGCGAAAACCAGGGAGAAAACCAGGGAGAAAACCAGGGAGAAAACCAGGGAGAAAACCGGGGCGAAAACCAGGGCGAAAACTAGGGCGAAAAC
>PWKN01000099.1 GCA_003559735.1 Bacteroidales bacterium
CCTTATCGCATATTTCCATTGTCCCCGCCAAAGCTTGCGGAACATCGGCAAACAATGTTGCCATTTCTTCCTGTGTCTTCAGGTATTCCTGTCCTGTATAATGCATCCGCGTTTCATCATCGAGATCACGCCCTGTTTGCAAACAGACAAGGATATCGTGTGCCTTGGCATCTTCAGCTTCAATGAAATGACAATCGTTGGTGGCTATCAGCGGTATCTGGTGCTTCGCTGATAACTCAATCAATGCCTTGTTGACAGTGGCCTGCTCCTCCAGTCCATGCCGCTGCAGCTCCAGGTAAAAGTCCTCACCAAAGACCTCCCTGTATTCAAGCACAAAGGACTCGGCAGCATCTTTCCCTTTCAGAAGGATCGTTTGGGGGATCTCACCACCAATGCACGATGATGTTGCAATCAACCCTTGATGGTAACGGAACATCAGCTCCTTATCGATACGGGAAGTATAATAAAAGCCTTCCAAGTAACCAAGGGAGCAAAGCCTCGAGAGATTTCTGTATCCCTCAAGGTTCTTTGCAAGCAATATCATGTGATGTCCGCTTCGGTCTTCCTTCCCCCTTTTGTCGTGCCGGCTGCCATCAGTTACATACATTTCGCATCCAATAATTGGTTTGATCTTGTATTTCCTGGCTTTTTCAATGAACTCCGGAACCCCGTACATGTTTCCATGATCAGTAATTGCGATGGCTTTCATGCCATCTTTCGCAGCCTTTTTTATCAAAGGATCAATTGCTGCGGCTCCATCCAAAATAGAGTATTGTGTATGTACGTGTAAATGAGTAAAATTCATTTCTGAAGCAGATCATATTTTCAACTTTAAAAGTAACTAAAATACCTGCCACTTCCGGGCTTTTTTTTCAACTACTTTGTTTTTTTATTGAAAAAAAAAGCCGATATTTGCACCCTTGTAAAAATCAACCATTTATTATCATTAAAAACACATCAAATGCCAACAAAGATCAGACTACAGAGGAAAGGTAAAAAAGGACAACCCTTTTATCACCTGGTAGTTGCGGATGGTCGTGCACCACGAGACGGAAAATTCATTGAAAGACTTGGCACATACAACCCCATGACCCACCCGGCTACAATTGATATTAATTTTGACAGGTCGCTCTACTGGGTGCAGGTAGGGGCACAACCTACCGACACGGCACGGAGCATTTTGTCGGGTAAGGGAGTTATGCTGAAACACCACCTGTTAAAAGGTGTGACGAAAGGAGCCCTGACAGAAGAACAGGCAGAAGAAAAGTTCCAGGAGTGGCTGAAGGAAAAAGAGGCGAAAGCCGAAAAGCTGCGAAAAGAGGCTGAAATGTCAGATAAGGAAAAAGCAAAACTGAAGCTCGAAGAAGAAAGAAAGATTAACGAGACGAGGGCAGCAGCACTTTCCGAAAAACGCGCCAAGGAAAACCTTCAAACAGAAGGTGCAACCAAAACAGAAGTAGCGCAAGAACCAGCCAAAGAAGAGCAAAAAGCAGCTGCACCAGAATCGAAAAAGCCGGACGACAAAGAGGCCGATAAGGCAGAAGAGCAGAAGCCTGCTGCTGAGAAAAAAGAGCCGGACGACAAAGAGGCCGATAAGGCAGAAGAGCAGAAGCCTGCTGCTGAGAAAAAAGAGTCGGACGACAAAGAGGCCGATAAGGCAGAAGAGCAGAAGCCTGCTGCTGAGAAAAAAGAGTCGGGCGACAAAGAGGCCGATAAGGCAGAAGAGCAGAAGCCTGCTGCTGAGAAAAAAGAGTCAGACACAGAGGAACCGAAAGAATAATAAGGTGGATCGGTAAATATTACCTGCTACCGATGCCAGCCCGTAAAGATGAAAACAAATAATTGTTATTATCTGGGTTATATAGCCAAAACTATTGGCGTTGAGGGTCTTCTGCTTGCTATTCTTGAGGTGGATGATCCACTTGAATACAGGAACATGGAATCAGTTTTTGTTCAAATAGAAGGAAAACTGGTTCCTTTTTTTATTGAGGAAATCGGTTTCCGCGCAAAAAAAGGGGAAACGGTGATCCGTTTTGAGGATATTAACAGTATTGATGAAGCACGCCATCTGTGCAAAAAAGAGCTGTTTCTGCCGGCAGAAACAGGAGCAGATCCCGGTGGCGCTGTGCACCTCCACCGCAAATTAAAAGGATACAAGGCCTTTGACAGCAATAACAATTTAATCGGCACCATCAACGAAGTATATGATTTTCCGGGCAACCCGGTAATGAGTATCACCCGTGACAATAAGGAGGTCATGGTGCCTCTCGCTGAGGACCTGGTTGATAAAATTGACCACGAAAAGGGTATTGTTTTCCTGGTGCCACCCGACGGTCTGCTGGATATGTATTTATGACACCTTGTTAACCCTTGTTTTACAGGGATTTGTCAAATGCTCCATGTAAGGAGGGAACTGCAGTCCATCACAAACAGTCCGCCAAACCTCCAATATATTCCTTTTACCGATCCTGGATCATAATCAGACTTTCAATGTCTCTCCTTCAGACTTTGCGATGATCACTGCCCCGCAGGTATCGCTCCAGATATTCACCGAGGTCCTGAACATATCCAGTATCCGCTCAACAGCCAGTATCAGTCCGATTCCTTCGAGTGGCATTCCCAGTACCGACATGATAATGGTGATCACCACGAGTCCGGCCATAGGTATGCCTGCTGCACCAATAGAAGCCAGCAATGCCGTAAATACAACGATCATCTGCTGCACAATGGTCAGTTCCATTCCAACCACCTGTGCAATAAACAATACGGAAACACATTCGTAAAGCGCAGTGCCATCCATGTTGATCGTGGCACCAAGCGGCAGGACGAAGCTGGATGTCTTTTCAGACACTCCACTGTTGTCCTGTACAGCCTTCATGGTCAAAGGCAAGGTGGCACTGCTGCTGCAGGTGGTAAAAGCTGTCAGAAGAGGGACCGACATTGCCTTGAAGTGCTTTGGCGGACTGATACCACCGAGGTATCGCAAAAGCAACGGCAATATCACGAATGAATGAATAAGCAGCGCAAAGATGACTGTTAGCATATACATACCCATACTGCTGAATATGCCCACAAGATCGTCGGCTTGTTCTGCAACAATTCCTGAGACAATGCCAAATATGCCTAATGGTGCAAAGCGAATCACAAACATCGTTATCCGCATCATTACTTCAAAGACCGCATTAAAAAAGCTTTCAACCGGTTCTTTGTATTTTGGCTGAAGACGCGATGCAAAGAAACCAAAAAGTATGGCAAAAAATATGATCGACAACATATCTGTCTCGGCCAACGCCTGAATAACGTTAGTAGGAACAATCTCAAGCAACGTCTGACCAAGCGTGGATACCTCTGCTTCCATAACAAAATCCTTGTCCAGCACAATGTTTGCACTTACACCCGGCCTGATAATATTTACGGCCGATATGCCGATCAGTGATGCAATCAATCCGGTCACCAGATAATAGCCAATTGTTTTGGCACCCATGCGGCCAAGGTTTTTCGAACTGCCCAGGTTGAGCACACCACTAATGATGGAAGAGAGGATCAACGGTGCGATGATCATCTGCAATGCCCTGAGAAACAGATCTCCCAGCCAACCAACATATCCTACATGATCAGAAAAAAAATATCCGAACAAAACACTGAATACCAGTGCGATCAGTATTTGCCAGTGAAGTTTCAGTTTTTTCATTGATGGTTTTTTGTTTGCAGTGAACAGACAAAACCGCCTGATAAATAATTTCCAGCCGGCAATAATACAAAAACAAAAGAACATATACTAACCTACCTTTCACCTTTCGGAAGCTGGAAGTCCCTTCGGGAGCTTCCAGTTCCTTCGGCCGGGAACTTCCAGCTTGCGTTAGCAACTGGAAGCTTCCGGGTAACCCGTTTTTGCCGGAAGCTGGAAGTCCCTTCGGGAGCTTCCAGTTCCTTCGGCCGGGAACTTCCAGCTTGCGTTAGCAACTGGAAGCTTCCGGGTA
>PWKN01000246.1 GCA_003559735.1 Bacteroidales bacterium
GGCAGAGTCGAACGGCACACGAAAAGCAATGGTTATCAGTCCGGCTTTGGTAAGGGCAGAAGAAACGACACGTTGCACCGTATCGGCTTCCTGGAACATATAGATTGTATACGCAGGCAGTTCATGTGCTGGCGGGATTGTCCCCTCCATGTCTTCTACCATGTCTTCTTCCAGGTCTTCCGCAAGCTCTGTTTCCCAGTCGTCATGCAATCCAGGCAAAAACGGCTCCTCACCCTGAAACTCATCCTCAAACTCACCCTCGTCCTCATCCTTTATGACCTCCTTTTCATCTTCGGCGGTGTCATCAGCAGCGGTGTCGGCTCCGGGGTCTCCGGCAGGGTCTCCGCTGGTGTCATCATCGGGGTCTCCGGCAAGGTCATCGGTGGGGTCTTCGGGGGGTATGGGAAGGTATTCCGGACGAACCAGGGAGTCTAGGAACCCAATTCTTTCGTTGGGCAGGTCATATAAAAAGTTATTGTTCAGGTCTTCGAGTGCAAACATCAGGTACTCTCCATCTGCCATGTTGCTGATGGTAAACTGTCCGTTTTTGTCGGTTTTGGCCAGGTAAACCGGACGTTCGAGGTAGGGGACTGAATCGTATATGTTGGAGTAGAGCATCACGTAGACACCCTCTTCCGGCACCAGGTTAAATGCATTTTTTACCTGTCCGCTTACAAGGAGTGAATCGACATAGTCGCCGGTCGACAAAACAAACTGGAAGTTAGGGATGGCATTGCCTTCGGTGATGTCTCTTATGGCGTCACCGAAAAAGAAGTTATAGGTAGTGTTTTCCCTCAGTTCTTCTTCGATGTCTATGACGACCGACCGTCCCCTGATACGCACTTCGGGCAATTGGTCCATCGGAGGTGAGACCAGCAGTTGTTGCCTGATGTTGCGCAGTTCGACAAACTCATTAAAAAAGATGCGGATCTGGTCGTCTTTAAAGTTGGTGGAACGGTTGGGGGGGACGCTTCGGATCACTTCTGGTGGGTCTTCATCCCTCGGTCCGCCAGTGGGCGCCACCACGTTGGCACAGGCATAAAGCAGCATTACGGTGACTGCTCCGAAAACCGTGCGCCACAAGCCATTGCTTCCTGATGTGCCGTGTCGTGCCATTTGTTTTATGCTGTGCCGGCCGTTGAACCGCCGGCGGTTATGGTTATCAACATAACGTATGATGGATCATTTTCTTGTGATGCAAAATTACCAAATTATTCAGTGCAGGCAAGATATCGTTCGTTACCGGTGGCGTGACATGCAACCGCCGGGTGTAGGTCAACCCTTCTGCCTCGCATACAGCCGCCCTTGGGTGCGGCCAACGCAATCGCCGGATGCACACACGACGCTCCCGGTATGCCCTGCAGTGGTGTTGCCAGGTTATAAACACCGGAGGATAAAAAAACCGGGCCTTCCGCCTGGGGCAGAAGACCCGGAAACCAAACAACAGAAGTGAATATAGGTGGGCTATGATCTTTTTGGGTTAGGTGATGGTTGTTATTTAGCCGATTGGAAAACTTTATCCAGATCAAAAGGCAACTCTTCTTCTTTTTCTGCCTTCATCATCTGTGAGATGTCGAATATACGGCTGACTTCATTGGTACGGATGCGGCTGAACTCGGCCTGTATGTCGAACGGGACTGCTTCTTCTGTTTCTGCCACCAGGGGAATTGACAAGGTGCGTCCGAGGCTGTCGCGGAATGTAATGGTTTGTTGCTTTGATCCGGCGGTGGCAGTAACTACACTGAAAAGGATTATTGCGGCGGTGATGATCGTTCTTGTTTTCATGTCTCAGAGGGTTTTTATGGTTGTTTTTTTTGTTTTCTTACCCTTGAGATAACCAACACTGTGCCAAAGTTTGCAATAAACTATGAATCAAACAAATAGAAATGTTATACCGTACGAATTGTTGCGAAAAGTGTTCGCCTGCGTACATGTTGTATACGAAAGTGGACGGTTTTCATAATGCCTGCAGGCATATACAGCAGGAAGTCTGCAAGGAAGGGGGTACAATGCAACCGGATGTGTTTCGGCGCGACATATTAAGGTTGCTTGCAATCGTTACCGGTCCGGTCAATCATAAATATTATACCTGGATGCTGTCCGGCACAACTTATTAGATGTTTTTGCAATCCTTAGCGGCCCAGTCTGCCATAAATGTTGTCAGCTCCTTGCGGGAGGGAGATTTGGCATTGCGCACGTAGAATCCCGAGGTGCAGACGCCCATCAGGAGGCATTCTCCCGGTTCAAGTCCGCCGAGCCACCCGTTACAGAATCCGGCGTTGAAGTTATCGCCGGCTCCGGTGGTGAGGATAGGTTCTTTGGTGTAGGGGCCGTCTACCCAGACCGCTTCTTTTTCGTGGGCCACTGCTGCACCGTTGAGGGGGTGGATAACGATGCCGGTGATGCCCGATTTTTCCCTGATCCTGACTGCCCGTTCGAGTACATCTTCTTCTTCGATGCCGAGCACCTCTGCAATGATGCTTGATTCGCTGAGGTTCATGCCAAGGATCTTGTCACACGGCATACCAGCGATCAGTTTGAGCACGTGGCCGATGTCTTCACTGGTTCTTTTTTTCGGATCGGCAAGGTCGAAGAATACGGTGGGTTTATTGTCGAGTGTTGCAATGATCGCTCCGAACTTTTCGATGATGCTGTTGAGTCCGGCAAGCATGGTCCAGTTTGTGAAGGCCACCAGTTCGGCATCTGACAGGAGGGTTATCAGTTCTTTTTCTGACTTTTTTTTCAGGAGGTTTTCCAGGTTCACATCGATCAGGTTGTTCATTTTTCCCATCATGAGCTTCCCGTCATGAAACTCAAGTGCATCTGTATGTCCGGGATCCGTCAGCGAAATGACCTCGCGGCAGCTTTCGGAAAAAGGGATGAACACCGTATCGATCTGTTCTTCTCCGAGGGCACCAATGTACGTTATTTCCTGACCTTGTGCGATCATGGCATTTGCCATAATGGGACCGTTACCGCCTAGTTTTGTTTGTGTGGGGACGAGCTCGATATTGGCACTTAGGCCGGCAACGGCAGCAATACGCTCGGAAAAAGCCTTTATGTTTGGGATGCGATCATATTCTTCGGGGTTTTTTCGCTTGTCGACCACGTGAATGATCTCATCAACAAATCCGTCGAAACCAACAATGGCGTGTTTTGTCTCCGTGAAAGATCCCAGTTTTTTTGCTGCACTTTTTAATCTTTGAGTCTGGTTCATTTGTCTGCTTTTAGATTATTTATATTCTGTCACGTGGAGAGCCCGCCACATGATCATTGTTTGCCGGACCACAAATAAACGTCCGTGTCCCCGGTTTATATTGTTCCTTATTGAATACAAAACCGCAAATTAACAAAAAAATTTGACGGGCAACCAACATTTTTTTCAGGATGTACGCAAAAAGTCCTGCTGCATCTTTCACCGTTTCGCCTGCAGGCCTTTAATGCCGGGATTTTCCTTTACCAGGTTGACCGATTATCTGGGTGTCAGACATGATCCCGGCCAGGTCGGGGGCAGGGTGCCGGCATACCGGCTTTTCGTGTTATTCGTGCGTTTCATTCAGGCTTGATGCCGGCCATACACCCGGGTAATTTTCTCCAGGTCTTTGGCGTGCTGAGCCGTCAGCATTTTCCTGGCATAGCGCCATTTCCAGTATCCCGGTGATTTTCCCGGGAAGTTCATCCTGGCCTCTTCACCCAGGCGCAGCAGATCCTGCAAAGGGGTGATGGCGATCATTGCCACGGTTGACCAGGCAAGCCGGATCAGCGACCAGGCAGGATCATTTTCATCCAGGCAGAAATAGTCGTGCATCATCTGTTTGTCGGAGGGTTTGATATGCTTAAACCATCCGGTGGTGGTATTGTTGTCGTGTGTGCCGGTATACACCACACAATTTTTATCGTAGTTATGGGGTATGAAATCATTGTCCTCATCCGAGTCAAAGGCAAACTGCAGTATTTTCATTCCGGGCATATTGAATGCCTCCCGGATCTTTTCCACTTCGGGGGTGATTACGCCCAGGTTTTCGGCGATGATCGGTTTTTCTCCCAGTTGTTCGTATACTGTTTTGAGCATTTCTTCGCCCGGGACTTTCACCCATTTGCCGTTTACTGCTGTTTTTTCACCGTAGGGTATTGCCCAATAGGCTTCCAGTCCGCGAAAATGATCTATCCGCAGTATGTCATACAGCTGGAAGTTTGCCCTGATCCTGTGTACCCACCACTGGTAGTTTTCTCTTTTCAGGTATTGCCAGTCGTATACCGGGTTCCCCCATAGTTGACCGGTTTCACTGAAATAGTCAGGCGGCACTCCCGCCACGGTCCGCGGCGTGCGTGTTTTGTCGAAGTCAAACAGTTCAGGGTTGGCCCAGGCATCGGCGCTGTCAAAGGCTACAAACAAGGGCAGGTCGCCGATGATCTTCACACCTCTGCTGTTTGCGTAGTCTTTGATATCGCGCCATTGGTAATAAAAGAGGAACTGAAGGAAACGGTAGAATTCTATGTCGGCCGACAATTTTTGCTCATATGTGCTGATGGCTTCCGGGTGCCGCATTTTAAGGGGCTCATCCCATTTTGTCCATTCTTTTCCCTGATGCTGTATCTTGAGCGCCATAAAGAAGGCATAGTCATCGAGCCACCAGTGGTTGTCGCTGCAGAAATGTTCATACTGATGCTTCAGTATGTTTTTTGTTGCCGAGACAAACCGTTGGTGGGCTTTTTTCAGGAGCGGGTATTTATATTCAAACACCTTTCCGAAATCGACCATATTATCGGGGAAAGACTCATTGACAGGTAGTTCAGAGGACTGCAGCAGTTGCTGTTCAACAAGGATCTCCAGGTCGATAATAAGCGGGTTTCCCGCGAAAGCGGAAAAGCACTGGTATGGTGAATCACCGTATCCGGTATGTCCGAGGGGCAATATCTGCCAGAGTTTTTGTCCGGCATCCGTTAAAAAATCGACAAATTTTTGGGCTTCCCTCCCCATTGTCCCTATGCCGTATTTTCCGGGCAGTGAGGTGATGTGCAGTAGTATTCCGCTGCTACGTTCCATATTGTTTGTTTGCGTTCGTTCAATCATTTACCGAGCTCTGCCAGGGTTTTTTCGATCAGTTTTTCATCGGGGTCGTGTACGACAAAAATCATCATCACAGCTGCCAGGGCGAGTGATATCCCACCAAATACCAGTCCGTAAATTGGCTGTCCGGGAGCCACTATGCTGATAAACGATCCCAGGATGGATGCTGCAACGATTTGTGGTACCACAATGAATATGTTGAATAATCCCATATAGGTTCCCATTTTGTGTGATGGCAGTGATCCGGTGAGGATGGCGTATGGCATTGCCAGGATGCTTGCCCACGCTATGCCCACACCCAGCATGGAGAGGATGATCCAGTTGGGGTTTGGCACCATCAGGATGCTGAGGTAGCCGGCTGCACCCATCAGCAAGGCGAAGGCATGTGTATACCTGCGGTTTGTTCTCCGTGCGATGACGGGCAGCAGGAAGGCAATGAGTGCTGCAAAGCCGTTATACACGGCAAAGGAGACACCTACCCAGTTGGCCCCGGTGTTGTATTCTGTTTCGATGTGCCTGAGCTGGCTTCTGACAGGCTGGGGCAGGTCTGCCTGGTCGGCATGCTGCTGGAAGAACCTGACAACGCGCATGGACGATACCACTTCGGTGGCCCCTTCGTTAATGGCTTCCTCATACAGGTCAAGGTCTTCCCTGATGGCTGGCAGGCGCCGTTCCCATGCCTCATGCGGGTGCGCTTCCATCTTATCTGCCGTACTAACCAGCACCGCCACGTGGTGATCCTGCAGTTTCATATCATAGAGGTGGCTGGTAACACCGGGTGTCCCGAAGGTCCACAGGGTAAACAATCCGACCCACGAGAAAAACTGGACTACAGCGAGTTGTCCCATTGTTTTGGGCATCCGGAACAGGTCGTTGACAACAGTGACGAACCCGTTGCTTGTTCTTTTATGGAGGATCAGCTTGCCGGTGATAAACTGGATGAGACCAAAGATCATGAATCCGAAGGTAAGGATATAGAGATCGCTCCGGATAAAGTCGTAGAGGTATACCAGGAAGGTAAGCACGGCACCGAAAAGGATCCAGAGGATTGATGGTTTGCTGAAGCGGGTATGGGGGAGGAGTTCTCCAGACTTATGGTCTTGTTCCACCCGTTCTTTTCCCTTTTCAAGCTCTTCAAACTCGCTCAGTTGCTTCGGAGTGTATTCGCGGGTCCGCATTACGGTCCACAGCACAGCGAGGAAAAATACGATGCCTCCCAGCAAAAAAGCCATCCTTACCGACGGAGGTACTTGTCCCTCGGGAGCCACATTGGCAACCCCGGCCAGGTTGGTAAGTATCCAGGGCAGCATGGAGGCCACCACCGAACCGGTACCGATAAAGAAGCTTTGCATGGCAAACCCTTTGTTGCGCTGGTCGGGCGGCAGCATATCGCCCACAAACGCCCTGAAGGGTTCCATACACATATCGATGCTGGCGCCAAGGATCCAGAAGATCCCCACGGCGATCCACAGCAAAGGAGCTGTTGGCAACAGGATGAGCGCGATGGAAGCGCCGATCGCCCCAAACAGGAAATACGGCCTCCTCCGGCCCAGGCGTGTCCACGTATTATCGCTCATGTACCCGACGATGGGTTGAACAATGAGTCCGGTCACCGGTGCCGCGATCCACAATATGGGGATGGCCTCCACCTGTGCACCAAGGGTTTCAAAGATCCTGCTTACGTTGGCGTTCTGAAGGGCAAAACCAAACTGGATGCCCAGGAAACCAAAGCTCATGTTCCATATCTGCCAGAATGACAATCGGGGTCTTGTTCTCATAATGTATATTTTTTTAACAGCCAGACACCATATTTTGTTGTCTGATTTTAACCTGTACCATTCAAATAAAACAAATAAAAACCTGTACCTGTTTTGAAAACAGGTTCAAAAATAACTGTTTTTTAATTAGCAAGGGTGTTGTTGCAGCGCAAAAGCAGATTTTCAAATATTCTGTTAAATGGGTGCCACCAGGTGGAAAAAAATACCGGCTTTGCCCTGACGGTTGACCGAAAACTCTGTCCGCAGCACCTTGTCGTAATAGGTGTGGAAATCGATGCCGATGCCCGTGCCGGTGAGCCACCTGTTGGCCAGGGTGTTGTATGACTGGTGCCGGTCGCTGATGAATCCCGCATCAACAAACAGGTTTACGTACACGGCATAATGGATGAGGGAAAATTTTTCGGAGGGGATAAACCCGATCTCCGACACCCTTTCGGGCAGCAGGTTGTATTTCAGGTTTGATTTCAGGATCAGGTATTTGTATCCATCGATCACATAACTTTCGTAACCCCTGATCAGCGACCGCGTATATCCGAGTCCGTCTTTGTTAAAATACGACAAGGTCGTCCCCTCGCTCCATTTTGTGCTGACACTCCAGGCGGTATACCATTTCCCACCGATGGGCATATAATGCCTGAAGGAGGCTGAAAGGGTGGTGATGTCCATTGTTTCATCATTAAGGAGTGATAGTCCCTGTCGTGTTACGCTGCCATCTGCCATATACCCCCTGAGCGGATAAGATGCAATGTCGCGCCGGTCGCGCCGGAATGAGCATCCGATGCTGAGATAGGAAAACCGCGTTTCTCCGCCGGGCGTAAAACGGGGATTCAGCAGCAGCAGGGTGTCGGCGTAGTGGTGGTAGTGATAGCCGAGGCGGACACGGAAGAAATTGTATATGCCCGGCCTTATGTCTAAGTGGCCTGACAACAGGTATTCATTGGCCGCATAGTCGTCGTCGAGTTTCAGGAACAGTTGCTCATTGTCAAAAGTATCGTAGGCACGCCGCTTTGTTCTGTCCATCCTGGCGTGCAACCCCCACCTGAACTGTTGGTTCCGGTCAAAATAGGGGGTTTGCAGGAACAAGTCGATGCTTTGCACGTTGCCTGCTTTTGCTGACAGGCGGAGCCGTTCATTTCTCCCCGTGGGAGAAACGAGCATCAGGTGTATTCCGTAGTTAAACCTTGCAAATGAAGGATTTTCGAGCCACTGGTTCAGGTTGGGCTCATCGAGCTCAACCACCGGTATGGGCCAGATATTCCAGCGTTCAACAAAGGAGCACGTGATGGTCACCTTGGGGTGATCCGTATGGTCGGCATCCAGGGTCACAAAGTTGAACAAGCCCGTATTCATAAGGTTTGAGCGGCTGTTGTTCATCTTTTTCGTCAGCTTGTATGCCGGCAGGGTGTCTCCCGGACTGATAAGTAGTTCGCGCCGGATGACCCTGTCATTTGTCAGTTTGTTCCCAATAAACAGGATGGTGTCGATAACAAGGGTCGCTTCTTTATGGTCAGTGATGTGTTGTTCAGCTGTTTGCAACACCCCATCCGGATCGATGTTTGGGTGGTCATCACCACAAAGGGTTATTGGTGATTCATACTGCTTGTCCGGACACATTTTGCCGGTTACCGCTGCACAGGGGGAGGCACGGCAAAAGGCGCTGATCAGTATTACCAGCAGGAAACAGCGTGTTGGTATATTGCACATACAAATGTGGTGTGGATCAGGTGTCGAGAAACCTCATCAACGACTCAAACCGTTCACTCAGCAGTGAATCGTATTGACTTTCTTCGGCAAAGGAGGCTTTTATGATATAGTCGTAGCGATTTAGGGTCTGGATGATCGATGAGAGATCCATCACACTGACCTTGATGGTTACTTCAAGAAGCTGGCTGTTTGGCACCGATGTGACGGTTGTGTTCAGCACTTTGGCATCGTTGGCTTCAATGATCCGTGCAATCTCACTCAGCACGTAGTGCTGGGCATTCACTTCAAGTACAAGGATGCCACCCGGCTGGATCACAGATGTGAAGCCGGCCATTGCCTGAATGATCTCACTGCGGGTGATGCTCCCCACGTAGTTGTTGTGGTGGTCCAGGACAGGGATCAGTGACAGGTTTTCAGCGGCTGCCAGGCGTACCACTTCATAAAAATGGACATCGGCATAGACGTACGATCTGGTCAACGGCAGTTTTGTTTTGTTCAGGGGGGCATCCAACGACTCCAGTCCGTATATGTCTTCATTTTTTACCAGTCCGAGAAAATTCTCCTTATCGGCCACCGGCAGGTGTGTCACGGCCAGGTCTTCCATCCAGTTAAGTGCCAGACTGGCAGGGTCTGATGGCTTCAGGGGCATCACCAGCGGACTGAGTATGTCTTTTGCACGCATGGTTTTTTATTTGTGAAGATACACATTTTTTTTCTCCTGCAGCGAACCGATCATACCTGTTGGGTGGTTTTTTCACATTGCGGCGGCTGGCCTGTGGCGTACAGGCCATTATTCAGCATAAGGAAGGGATTTTTTATGAAGGGTGCAGTTTAACATTCTTTCAGAATCATTGCGTAATATTTCATAGCTTTGCCAAAAAAGGGCCATGGTACGATTGAGTGTAAATATCAACAAGATTGCCACCCTGCGCAATGCACGCGGTGGCAATGTTCCTGATGTGGTCAGGGCAGCGATTGATTGTGAGCGATTTGGTGCACAGGGCATAACGGTACATCCCCGTCCCGACGAGCGGCACATCCGCTACCAGGATGTGTTGGACATCAGGCCGGTGGTAAACACTGAGTTCAATATTGAGGGGTATCCGTCGCGCAGGTTCCTCGACCTGGTTGCCAAAGTAAAGCCTGATCAGGTTACGCTGGTGCCTGATCCGCCAAATGCACTGACCTCCAATGCGGGGTGGGACACGATCCGTCACAGGGAGCTCCTTACAGATGTGGTCGCTGAGTTGAAAGAACACGGTATCCGCACATCCCTGTTCATTGAACCGGATCAGGCAATGATTGAGCGTGCTGCGGATGTGCATACAGACAGGGTGGAGTTATATACTGAGCCTTACGCGGTGCAGTTTCCGGAAGACCAGTCAGGTGCGGTCGCGCCCTATGCAAAGGCGGCACAGGTAGCGCATGACGCCGGAATGGGAGTGAATGCGGGGCACGACCTGGACCTTGATAATTTGCGTTATTTTGTTCAGCACGTTCCCCACCTCTCTGAGGTATCGATTGGTCACGCGCTGATCGCTGATGCACTCTATTTCGGACTACAAAACACCATCCAGCTCTACCTGCGTTGTCTGGAGAGGTAGCAAGGGGTGTTTCCCTGCGGTTTGTTTCGTCAGAATGTAAGAACCGTACGTTATGCAATTATATTACAGAGAGTTTGGGACCGATGGTGATCAGCCGCTGGTGATCCTTCATGGGTTGTTTGGGATGTCAGACAACTGGGTGTCGATGGCCAGGCGGATCGCCGGGGAGGGTTTCCATGTCCTGGTACCCGACCAGCGCAACCATGGCCGCTCCGGACACACTTCCATTCATAATTATCCGGCGATGGTCGACGACCTGTTTGAGTTTCTTGATGCCCGCAGCAAGGACAGCATATTCTTATTGGGTCATTCGATGGGTGGGAAGGTGGCCATGCAATTCTCCTTTGATTACCCGGAGATGGTTGAAAAGCTGGCGATCGCCGATATCAGTCCGGCGGCGGGCACCCACGGACGGGTGCAAACGACCATCATTGACGCTCTGTTGCGTGTCGACCTGGAGTCGTATGACAACCGCAGCAAGGTGCTGGCAGGCTTGCGCGGATTGATAGCCAATGACCGGCTGATGCAATTCTTGCAAAAGAACCTTTACTGGAAAGACAAGGGGAGCATGGGGTGGCGCATGAACCTGCCTGTGCTGAAGGAGCACCTGTCTGACATATTCAGTGCCATCCATTCGGATACCCCTTTTGAAAAGGATGTGTTGTTTGTTCGCGGCGAACGGTCGGATTATGTTCCTGAAACCGATTATCCCCTTATCAGGTCACTGTTTCCAAATGTTTTGATCCACACCATCCCCGATGCCAGTCACTGGTTGCATGCCGAGCACCCCGGACAGTTTTCCAGGGTGCTGATCGATTTTTTTGGTGTGCAGCAAGAAAGCCCGTGAGCCGATAAGATGGCAGGCTGGTAAGCTGGCAAGTTGGAAGGGGCTATATTACAGGACAAAGCCTTCTCCCTGGTAAAACTCCAGGATCTTAACCTTGAAGACAAATTCGTAGCCCGACTGCAGGGCGGAGACCTCGGCCCTGTTGAGTCGCGCTTTGGCCTCGTTGAATTCGAGCGTACTTACCAGTCCGAGACCAAACCCCTGGTCTGAAAACTGGAATGATTCCCGGGCGGCATCCAGTGCCTTGGTGTTGCTGATGTATTCCTGGTAGGCTGCCAGTGCATCGGCGTGGGCCTGGTGGATGATCTTGCTCAGGTCGTTTTTTGTCCGTTCGTAGTTGATCTTCGCCTGGTTGAGGTCAATTCGTGCATGCTGGATGTTCCTTCTTGTCTGCAAGTGGTTAAATATAGGGATATGCAGCGACAGTTGAATGGAGCGTGAAAGGTTTTCGCTGATCTGGTCGCGGTAGGGGATCGTTTCCAGCACCGGTGCGTTTGCAAGCTGCATTTGATCCCTTACGGGTGAAGGGCTAAGGGATGCAGCCATGTTGCCTGCCTGGTTGTTGTTTGCAACACGTTGAAAGGCTTCTGAATAGGCCGTGCCCACTGTGGTATGGAGCGACAACACCGGCAATCTTTGTCCGCGGCTAATTGCCAGTCCGTTTTCTGCCATGGCAATGCGCTGCTGTGCCGCCGTGATGGCAGGTTCAACGCCCATGGCCTTTTCGACGATTGATGCGGGATCGAGGAACAGGGTGATCTCTTCAACGGTCAGCTCAGGCCGTTTGATCCTGAATGTTGTGCCAGGATCCAGCTCAAGCAGGTAGATCAGTTCGATATAGGCAAGGTTCAGCTGGTTCTTTATGCTGGTGTGCCGCACCTCTTCTTCTGCAGCGATGGCCTCCATCTCGAGCAAGTCGCCCCTCGACACGGTGCCCCCTTCAAACAATATACGGGTCCTTTCGACCTGCTGACGTGAGATGTCGAGTTGTTCTTCCCTGACCTCGAGCATATCTTCGAGGTACATGATCTGCAGAAATGCGTTTGCGATGGTGAGTATCAGGTCATGCTCCATCCTTTCAGTGTCGTGGCGCATTGCGGTGTGACGCGCCAGGTTGTACCTGATGTTGTTGATGGTCTGGAATCCTGCAAACAAAAAGACGCTCCCCGTTGTCGACATTCTTTGGGAGGCGATGCGTTCGGTAAAAAACTCATTGGTAACCTGGTCAATACTGCGTCCGAAGCTGACTCCTGCATTTGATGAGGCACTAAGCGTAGGAAGCACCATTGAATAACTCCGTGTTACATCGTGTCCGGCTTTTTCGGCATCGAGCCGCTGAAGGCGCACGTCGAGGTTGTTTGCCAGGGCGTGGTCTATACAGTCCTGCAAACTCCAAAGATCATTCTGTGCTGTTGCGCTTAACGCATTCAACAGGAAAAACAAGAAGCTGATTTGTATCAAAGGTTGTATGTTCATAGCTATGGTGTTTTTATCCCAATCTTACTGGCGAAAAATATGCCAACGACAATAACCTTCTGACATAAAGCCTTTTGTGTGTGTCGGACAGGCAGACAATGCGCATCAGGGTGTTCGGTATGCAACAGCAAACGTTCGCATACGAACACCCGGAAGCGGCGAGGGGGCCAGGTTATGATGTGCGCAATGACTCAACATACCCGGAAGCAGAGAGTGTGGCCAGGTTATGATGTGGGCAATGACTCAACATACCCGGAAGCGGCGAGGGGGATAAGTTATAGGGAGTGTGGCCAGGAGGAGGCGCTGCGCTTTTCTGTAAAAATTTTTCATACGTCTGTTGGTCAAATATAATTTTACGTATATATTTGGATTATCAATAAAAATTAAGTAAACAGCAGAACACATTACCCATGGAAACGTATCATTCTTTTCTGTTTAAAGTATTTCTCATTTTGTTTATTGCTTTATTGATGACTGGTTGCAGTGATGATCAGGAAACATTTTATTTAAAAGTGGAGGTTGTCCCACACGGCATGGGCTTTGTTGAAGGTGAAGGTCGTTATAAAGCCGGAGAGACCGTTGTGCTTACAGCCACCCCTGAAACCGGCCATGATTTTTTCCGCTGGATGGATCAGGATGAAACCCTTGGCAGGGAAGACGTGTTGGAATTCAATGTACCTTTTGAAGATGTGACGTTGACGGCTTTCTTTGGACCGGAGGATGGAACAACTGGATCGGTAACTGATATAGAAGGCAATACTTATTCCACGGTTTTTATTGCCGGAACAGAGTGGATGGCAGAAAACCTGCGGACAGTAACATTTCGTGATGGGACACCGGTTCCCCGCGGTGACAGGGGGTCCGGGATGCCAGCGTATGATGTCTACCTGCATGAGCATGTCGAAGGCATTGACTCAGAAGAAGAAATGGTCGCCCTGTATGGCAAGCACTATAACTGGCATGCGGTTACTGACCCTGCCGGTATATGTCCGGAGGGATGGGAAGTGCCTGGTGATGCTGATTGGCATGCCCTGATCGATCACCTCAGGGAGGTTTACGATTTGCATAATGGCCATGCAGATGACCCCTATGGTGCCGGCAATGCCCTGAGGAGTTGCCGGCAGGTAAACTCTCCACTAGGCGGCGACTGTGACACAGATGAACATCCCCGGTGGATTTCCGATGACAACCATTATGGACAGGATCTCTTTGGGTTTGAGGCGCTCCCGGCTGGATATGGCAGACCGGGCGCAGGTTTTAGCTTTATCGGAGAATTTGCCGCCTGGTGGTCTTCGTCAGAAGTGGCCCCGGGTAGTGCAAATTACGCTTTGCTGTACCCCAATTTTGGGTTCATATATTACAACCAGCATCCCAAATTCCTGGGTTTTAATCTGCGCTGCATACGTAAAATACCTTAAGCAATCCAATGGCGTACCTCTTTTTTTTACGTCAGAGACCTGGAAATTGGCGGACTCCCGAAACAATGACTTTTATTTCTGCAAAAGCTTAAACATGAAGATATGCGTATTACCAGAACACTTGCCCTGATTGTTTTTTCCTTGTTACTGATCAGCCTGAAAGCCTGTGAGGACACTACTGATACTTTCACGCTGTCCATTGATGTTTACCCGCCTGGCGCGGGCCAGGTGGAGGGCGAAGGCCGTTATGAACCCGGTGAGACAGTCGATCTGCGCGCGTTTGCTGAAAATGACCACCATTTTTTCAGATGGATGAAGGAAGAGGTGATGGTGGGAGATAAGGACCACCTGCTGTTTACCATGCCATTTAATGATGTGGTGCTGAAAGCATGGTTTGGACTTGCCGACGGTACTCCGGGAGGTGGTGTTACTGACATTGACGGCAATCAATACCAGACAGTCCACCTGGGTGGCCTGGAGTTCATGGCGGAGAATCTTCGCACCACCCGTTACCGGGATGGTGAAGAAATCCCCACAGGTCTCAGCAATCAGGAGTGGGGCAACACCAGTTCGGGTGCCCGCGACATATACGACCATGAACTAATTGATGGGTTAGATTCGCCTGAGGAAATGGTCGATGCCTATGGCAAACTCTATAACTGGTTTACGGTGGACAACCCCGCCGGACTTTGTCCTGAAGGATGGGAGGTGCCGTCACAGAAACAATGGACCATCGTCATTGATTACCTGGAAGAGGCATATGGGTTATACAATGATGAGTATTCCGATGAACCCGGGACATTGACGGGTAATGTGCTGAAATCGTGCCGGCAGGTAGGATCTCCACTGGGCGGCGAGTGCGATACGGAAGAACATCCGCGTTTCGATGAGGACCTTTATGGCATGAACCATGGGGTAGACCTGTTCGGATTCGGTGGCTTGCCAGCCGGATGGCGCGACTACGAGGGCAACTATGTGTCGCTTGGACACATGACGGCCTGGTGGGCTTCTGCTGATTATGACGAAGCGAGCGCCTGGTACAGGCTGGTTTATCATGACATGGGCCGCCTGTTTAATCAATATTTCCGAAAAGAACAAGGTTACTCGGTACGCTGCGTACGCATTTTGGAGTAATCTTCGAATCATGTCGCAACATA
>PWKN01000292.1 GCA_003559735.1 Bacteroidales bacterium
AAGTTGTCCTGCCAGGGGTCGAACCTGGACTCTTCTGATCCAGAGTCAGACGTGTTGCCAATTACACCACAGGACAGTTTTTTCGCTGCAAAAATACATATTTTTTTTCATGCAAAATTACATGGATACACCGGTATTTACAGGAGAAATCCATACCGTTATATGACAGATGATCGTTGCCTGGCGGTCTTTATATGCCTGTTTTACTTGTCTTTCTGTTGTTTTGCCCAGGAGTCGCGCAGGCTTACCGTGCGGTTAAACACCAGCTTGCCTGGCTGACTGTCAGGGTCTATGCAGAAATAGCCGGTACGCTCAAACTGGAACCGGTCACCTGCCTTTGCATCACCGGCTGATGGTTCAACAAGGGCTTTGCCAATTTTTAGTGACAATGGGTTCAGGCTCTCTTTAAAGTCACCGTCTCCGGCTGCATTATCCGGACTGGGTTCGTTAAACAACCTGTCGTAGAGGCGAACTTCTGCTTCAACCGAATGTTCGGCACTTACCCAGTGAAGGGTGCCTTTGACCTTTTTTGTGCTTCCCATGCCACTCTTCGTGTCAGGATCGTAGGTGCAGTGTATTGCGGTAATATTGCCCGATGCATCCTTAACTGCCTTTTCGCAGCGTATAATGTAGGCATATTTCAAGCGGACTTCCTTGCCGGGCGACAACCGGAAGAATTTTTTCGGTGGGTCTTCCAAAAAATCACTGCGCTCGATATAGAGTGTCTTGCTAAAAGGCACAATGCGGTGCCCATCTTCCGGCTTTTCCGGGTTGCATATGGCTTGCAGCTCTTCGGTATGATCATCGGGATAGTTGTCGATGACAAGCTTCACCGGATCGAGCACGGCCATCACCCTGGGGGCGTTTTTGTTGAGGTCTTCGCGAACACAATGTTCCAGCAGCGCCATGTCGATAACGTTTTCCCGTTTTGCCACCCCTACCTTGTCAGAAAACATGCGGATCGATGCCGGGGTGTAACCACGGCGCCTGATCCCTGAAATGGTAGGCATGCGCGGATCATCCCAACCGTTCACATACCCCCCCTCAACGAGCTCCAGCAGTTTGCGCTTGCTCATCACCGTATAGTTAAGGTTAAGCCGTGCAAACTCATATTGGCGTGGCCTGTTGTCTTTGATCTCAAGATTGTCAAGGAACCAGTCGTATAGCGGTCGGTGTACCTCAAACTCGAGGGTGCAGATAGAGTGGGTTATGTTTTCAAGGTAATCGCTTTGTCCGTGTGCCCAGTCGTACATTGGGTAAATACACCATTTGTCGTCCGTACGGTGATGCGTAGCGCGCATGATCCGGTACATTACCGGGTCGCGCATATGCATGTTGGGAGACGCCATATCAATCTTTGCACGCAACACTTTGCTGCCATCAGGGAACGCCCCTTTGCGCATCCGCTCAAACAGATCAAGGTTTTCTTCGACCGGTCGTTCGCGCCAGGGACTTAATTTTCCGGGAATGGCTGGAGTGCCGCGGCCTTCAGCTATTTCCTCGCCGGTCATTTCACAAACAAATGCTTTTCCTTTCCTGATCAGAAAGAGGGCCATCTCATAAAGCTTTTCAAAATAGTCGGAAGCATAATACTCCCTGTCTTCCCAATCAAAGCCCAGCCAACGAACATCTTCCCTGATGGCATTGACATACTCTAAACTCTCTTTGGTTGGATTGGTATCATCGAAACGCAAATTGCACTTCCCATTGTACTTATTTGCCAAACCAAAATTCAAACAGATGCTTTTGGCATGGCCAATATGCAGGTATCCATTCGGCTCGGGAGGAAAACGAGTGTGTATCCGTCCGCCGGCACGCCCTTCCTTAAGGTCTTTCTGGATGATCTGTTCCAGGAAATTGAGAGCAGTCGTTGGCTTTTCATTGGCGCTCTGTGGTTGTTTCATCTGTCATTGGTTTTAAAAGTTTTGATGGCTGTATCGGTTAAAACCCGTTGTGCCGTCAGGGTCTGTAGCCTGTATTAACTATGCGGGACAGGCAATTTAGCAAGTAGCAAAAGTAAAAAAAATACCATTGATGTGGTATGATTGTCTTATTTTTGCCGTTCAATGGAACGCGATACGGTCTATATCTTTCGCATACTTTTTGTCTGCCCTAACATTTGATCAATGGCAAAAATAATCTTGGAAAAAATGGAGTTCTATGCCTATCACGGCTGTTTTAAGGAAGAACAGGTCATAGGCAACCGCTTCCTGGTTGATCTTGAGATTGATGTCGACACTTCTTTGGCTGAAACCTCCGATCGGTTGCAGGATACTGTCAATTACCAGGCGGTATACAATGAGGTTAAAATGGCAATGGGACATAAGAGTCATCTGCTTGAGCATTTGAGCAGACGCATTGTTGATGCACTGAACAAGCAATTTCCTGATATCAGAAAGATAAAACTGAAGGTGTCAAAAATGAATCCGCCTATAGGAGGGAGGATGCATTGCGTCAGCCTGGAAACAGAAAGAGAACGCGATTGAACAAACGGATTCATTTGCTGAACCTGAACAATGCTTCTACAGCCAGGTAGCTCATCGTACGAACAGAAATTTTAATGGCTGATTCGTCTACGTCAAAACGGGGTGAGTGGATGGGTTCGACCGGACCAGTATGGTCGGGGGGAATAATTCCAAGGGTATAGAACATACCCGGAATCTCATTCGCATAATAGGCAAAATCTTCGGCGATCATCAGTGGATCCATCTCCTTTACATTTTCACGTCCCGTTGAGTGCATGATCACCGGCAACATGTCGTTTACCAGGTTGGCATTGTTGATAACGGCAGGGTAGAGTCTGTCAATGGTTACCTCCGCTGATGCGCCATATGCATCTGCTGTATTGGTAACAAGTTCATTTAAACGCTCATGTATCAACTGACGGGTTTCTTCATTGTGCGTACGGATGGTTCCGAGCAGTTCAACCTCATCAGGAATGATGTTGTGGCGGGTTCCGCCACATATGCTGCCAACGCTTACTACTGCTGCCCCTTTGGTTAATTCGGCATTTCTGCTTACCAGTGTTTGCAGTCCCGTAACAATTTGAGCAGCCACAATGACGGGGTCTGTCGTTTGCCATGGTGCTGCCGCATGACCGCCTTTGCCAAACACCTTGATGCTGAAGTTGTCGACACTCGCCATGATGGCACCGGTGGTATAACCGATAGTACCGGTGGTAATTGGCCAGACATGCATACCAAAGATGGCATCGGGACGGGGATCTTCCAACACCCCTTCGGCAACCATTTGCCTGGCACCCCAGATGTCGTATTCGAAGGCTCCCTCTTCGGCAGGTTGGAAGATGAACAGGACCGTTCCGGGCAGCTGGTCGCGAACCGACGACAGTACGGTGGCTACACCCATAAGCGATGATGTGTGTACATCATGGCCACAGGCATGCATTACACCAACCGTTTCACCATTAACTGTTGCAGTAACAGTCGAAGCAAAAGGCAATCCCGTTTCTTCGGTAATGGGCAGGGCATCCATGTCAGCACGCAGTGCAATTACCGGACCGTCTTCAGGTCCTTTGAGGATGCCCGTGACTCCTGTTTTTGCAATACCGGTCTGCACAATCATACCCAACCCACGCAGGTGATCAGCCACAATACCAGCAGTGCGGTATTCTTGGTTGCTTAGCTCAGGGTGTTGATGAAAATCGCGGCGCCATTCAATCACTTGTGCTTCAATTTCTTTGCTCAAACGGTCAATTTTGTTAAGCAGTTCAGCAGGACTCTGCTGAGCAGAGCCTGTAGTTTGAATAGACATGACCAAAATGTTGATAGTGAATAAAAAAACAAGTCCTTTCATGATGGTTTTCAAAACTGCGCAAGCCTTGAACCCGAACATTATAGTTCAGACACTTGACTTTATGGACGTACTCTAATTAGGTTGCAAATACAATAATAAACATATTATGGTTAAAATAGTTGTCGTGATAATGTTAAAACAAGTTAAA
>PWKN01000248.1 GCA_003559735.1 Bacteroidales bacterium
GCTTCATTTTTTGGCGGTGCATTTATGCTGTTGGCCGCGGTGGTGTTTTTTTCCAGACTCCTGGGATAACCCAGTTGCCCTCGCTGACCAGCCAAACCCCCCGGAGCAGTAGTGTTTCTCGCAGACTCCCGGGACAACCCATTTGCCCTTGCTGACCACCCAAAACCACCCGGAGCGGTAGTGTTTTTTCCCAGACTCCCGGTACGACCTGCTCATACCAGCAAATTGCAACCACGTACATCGCTGTGGTCAAAGCGTCCGGCCACCTCAAAATAAGACTCCGAACTGATCCTCCCCAGGTCCTGCGTGGCGATAAAGCTGCACGAATGAACATTTGCAAGATCGATTACACTGATGCCGCCACCACGTGTGCTGCCAATAATTTCTGCCGGATCATTGCCGTCCCTGATCAGTATACGCATCCAGGGTGGGGATGAAAACAACCCGTCACCCCTGGAGTAGGCTTGCGACAACAGCTCTGTCATCCCATACTCAGAATGAATGCGATCCTGCCCAAAAGCATCACACAGCAACTGATGGAGTTCCTCACGAACCATCTCACGCCGCCGGCCCTTCATGCCTCCGGTTTCCATCACAATGGCATTCCTGAGTTTCATCGGGTACCGTTCGGTCAGCTCAAGCAGGGCAAAACTGACACCCAGCAACAGGATTCTTTCTCCACGCTCCATCAGCACCTTCATCCGCTCTGCCAGCGCATCCATATCATCGAGATAAAAACCACTGTACGGATGACGGCTCTCCTCTGCAAGCAAGCGTGCCATATACACCAGCGATGATCCTTCCCTTTCGAGATAGCCTGGCAGCAGGGCCAATATGCAATAACGCGAAGGATCTCCGTAAAACAACCGGAAGCACTCACGAAAGCTTCGCTCAGCAACAGAAACATCAGCAATATAGTGCCTTGACAACACACTGCCGGTAGTCCCCGAACTGGTGAATACCTGTTTGGCCGGACCGTCAAATGATGTCACTTCACGGTGTTTGAATACCTCTATGGGTAAGAACGGAATATCTTCCAGGCAGTCAACATCGCCGGAGCGGCACATAACCTGCTGGCAAAATTCCCGGTACACTGCATTGTTGCTGTATTGGAAACGAAACACCTCCAGCGCCAATGACTCAAAATCTTCATCGCTGCCAACAGTAAAGATGCGGTCTGCTAACTGGCTGCCTTGTTCCATTACGACTGCCTTTGTTTCATTTATGGCAAATGGGCTGCCCTATACATAGTGCATGTTCCTGGAAGGGAAAAGCCGTGCTTTTGGGAGACAGTGTAACTCATTCTTTTTGTCCAGGTCAGGTGCAATGCGCCGGAGAACGACAGAACACCTGTTCCTCCCTTGCACAAAGGTACAGGAATTTCATGCGAAATTACACACAGACGCATGAAAAAAATTTCGTGTACATTTGTATGAGCAAATAAATGACTGTGGAGGTCACTTCTGCACAACCCCGGCAATTTGTCCGCACCACCTGTCCGTTGACCCGACAATTAACCACAACGGGACAGATGCATGCCAGACAGGCTGGTCAGTCAACATCGAAAAGTACCGATATATGAATGAAAACCTCGATCCCACGGCCGACCGTCTGACGAAGGAAGAACGGATCCTGGAGCAAACGCTGCGTCCGGGCAGTTTTTCAAGCTTTACCGGTCAGTTCAAGGTTGTTGAAAACCTGAAAGTCTTTGTTGGTGCGGCATTGAAGCGGAACGAAGCCCTCGATCACGTCCTGCTGCATGGTCCGCCGGGATTGGGAAAGACTACCCTGGCGTACATTATTGCCAATGAGATGGGTGTAGGTATCAAAGTAACCAGCGGTCCGGTACTCGACAAGCCCGGTGATCTTGCCGGACTGCTAACCAACATGCAGGATCGTGACGTGCTTTTTATCGATGAGATCCACCGTCTTAGTCCGGTTGTCGAAGAATACCTCTATTCGGCCATGGAAGATTTCCGTATCGACATTATGATCGAAACAGGTCCGAACGCCCGTAGTGTTCAGCTTTCCCTGCACCCGTTCACCCTGATTGGTGCAACCACACGGTCAGGATTGCTTACCTCTCCCCTTCGTGCACGTTTTGGCATCAATGCGCGACTCAACTACTATGATGCAAAACTGCTGCACCTGATCATCAAACGGTCGGCAGGCATCCTGAAGGTCCGGATCAGCGACGAAGCCGCACACGAAATATCGCGCAGGAGTCGCGGAACACCACGCATTGCCAATGCGCTGCTCAGAAGGGTGCGCGACTTTGCCCAAATAAAGGGCAGTGGAGACATCGACCTCGATATTGCCCTGTACGGACTCTCGGCACTAAACGTAGATCAGTACGGACTGGACGAGATGGATAATAAGATCCTCTCGGCCATCATCGACAAGTTCAGGGGAGGTCCCGTCGGGTTGACGAATGTTGCCACTTCCGTGGGAGAAGATCCCGGGACCATTGAAGAGGTATATGAACCATACCTGATACAGGAAGGGTACATCATGCGTACACCGCGTGGCAGGGAAGCCACCGAAATTGCCTATAAACATCTCGGAAAACTGAAGTCGCCCGGACAAAATACGCTGTTTGACTAACGAGTTCTTCCGGCATTGAACCAAAACCACGCACATCAGTGACACCCCTTCAGCTGGAAACTGCCATTAAAGAGAAAGCCAGTGCACTGGGCTTCGATGCCTGTGGTGTTGCCCGTGCCACCAGGCTGAACAGTGATGTCGCTTTTTTTACCGGCTGGATCGACAAGGGGTACCACGGAACCATGTCGTATATGGCCAGGCACCTGGAAAAAAGAGTGGACCCCCGGCTGCTGCTGGCTGATGCCAAATCGGTTATCGTGGTGGCGCAAAACTACTTTCCCCCCGAACAACAGCCGCCCGGCACAACCTTTCGCATATCGCGCTATGCATATGGCACAGATTACCACGTTGTGCTCAAAGACAAACTGCATCTGCTTGCCGGTGAGATCGCAAGACTGGCTGGTAATCACAAATACAGGGTTTTTACTGACTCGGCGCCTGTGCTTGAAAGGTCGTGGGCAGAGGAAGCCGGACTGGGACGATGTGGGAAGAATGGCTGTCTGATCATCCCACGAAAAGGGAGTTATTTTTTTCTCGGAGAGCTCATCACGACCATTGACATCCAATCCGGAAAACCATTCACAAAGGACCTCTGCGGGAAGTGCACCCGCTGCATGGATGCCTGTCCGACAAAAGCGATCATTAAGCCAGGCATAATCGATGCAAACAAGTGCATATCTTACCTTACCATCGAACTGAAAGGGCCCGTTCCCCGAAATTACCGCAATCAATGCCATGGATGGATCTTTGGCTGCGACATCTGCCAGGATGTTTGTCTGCATAACACCCATGCCCATCCGCACAAAGAACCCCGTTTGAAGGCACTGCCCTATGTGACCAGCTGGACCGACGATGATTGGAGCACGCTGCCGGAAGAGTCATACGAACAATACATTGTCGGGACCGGCTCACCCATTGCCCGTATCAGGTTTGAGAAGCTTGCCGATAACATCAGCTGTGCGGCCGAAAAACCATAAAAGCAATCCGTTTACCGGCGCTTTAGGCTGTCGATCAATATTTCCGGCACGTGCTTCTTCCGTTCCTTTATGAACTCCTTGAACTCTTCCTCCGTAATGTTGTTCCTGTCCATCACCAGCATTTTGATCGCAAACGGAAATGCGATCAGCGACAACATGTCAACAAAAAAATGGGTAGGGTCGGTCAGACGGATATTTCCCTTTTTCCCCTCTTCAATAAGCTGTCGCGAAAACTGTTCTGTGGCATAGAGGCTGCTTATCGCCCGCATCTCGGTGATCCGTTCGCGGCTGCGATGCAGGATCGCCATAACGAAAGATACCAGCAGCGGATTTTCAGACAGCATATCGATATACACGTGTACGTACTGCCTGA
>PWKN01000036.1 GCA_003559735.1 Bacteroidales bacterium
AAGTCCGGCAATATGATCGCGGTGCCCATGTGTGAATATAATGGCCGAGAGATCATTGACATTCTCCCTGATCATCTGGTACCTGAAATCGGGTCCGCAGTCGATCACGTATTGATTGCCACCAGACTGGATCAGCACGGAGGTTCTCAGGCGGTGGTCACGGGGATTTTTGCTGGTACACACTTTACAGTCGCAAGCAACTACCGGGACACCTGTAGAGGTGCCTGTACCCAGGAAGGCTAGCAGCATGGACTGGTCGTTTTTCATTTTTTTTTCAGCTTATCATTCGCTTTTTTCAGTATATCAGTTCCTCCACCATATCCTTTGCGTTTTCCAGTATGCCGGTATCCATCCGGCCGTTCTCAGCAGGTTCACCATCCCATACACGCTTGTGGAAATAGAGGGTCGCCCGGCTGATGGCATCAGACAGGGTGTCATATAGCGGCAGGCTCTCGATTGTGGTGGTGTTGTCCCGGCTGTTCGATATAATGGTCATTGCCTTTATCCATGTGTTGCCTGTCAGCAGGTTGGTAGCATAGATCCCGGAGGGTGGGATCAGTTTTTCACTCGCCGTGATCCTGGTCCCGACCATTGGGCCAAACAGCTCTTTTTGCAGGGCCCTGCTTTGATACAGATCACCCTTTATGATGTATTGGTGATCAAGGTAGGCGTTGGCGCGCTGTATGTTCCCTTCCAGTAAGGCCTTCCTGATTTTGGTTGAACTTACTGTTTCATTTTCAATCATTTGTAGCGGAATCTCTTCAACACCGAACCCCATTTCATGACTCAGACGATGCAAATAGGAATAATCACCCTTTCTGGCATACCCAAAATGGTGGTTATGTCCGACCACGATCACTTTTGCATTCAGGTGTCCAAGAAGCATATCCATGACAAAGTCGCGTGAGGTGGTTTTTGAAAACTCCAGCGAGAAAGGGATGATGATCAGGTTTTTCAACCCTGCCTTTCTGAGCAGCTCTATCTTTTCTTCCTGGGTGTTGATCATCATCAGGTCGGCCTGGTCAGGATAGAGCACTTTTCTTGGATGCGGATAAAAGGTTATCAGCACCGACTCTCCGTTTTCCTGTCTGGCAATCTCGTTCAGACGATCGATAATATGTTTGTGTCCAATGTGCACACCATCGAATGATCCTGTGGTAACAATGGAATTGGAAATTTTTCCTGCCGCTTCAGCGGTATGATAATATACGTTCATTTTACAAGATAAGCCAGTTTTTCCAGTGATGTAACAATGTCATATTCTTCCAGGTGGATGTCTTCAGGAACCGTCAATGGTACCGAAGTATAATTCAATATTCCTTTGATGCCCGCCTCCATAAGCATTTTTGCCACCTGGTGGGTCGCTTCAGGCGAAACGGTCAATACGGCGATGTTGATCTGTTCCTGTCGTATATACCCTGCTATTTTGTTCATGTGATAGCAAGGTATCCCGGCCACAATCCGGTCTGTTTTCTGCAGGTCATTGTCAAAGGCTGCTACAATGGCCAGCTTGTCTCGTTTCCCCGAAAAATAACTGGTGATGGCCCTACCCAGGTTTCCCATCCCAACAATAATGATCTTCTGACCTTCATCGCTATCGATGATTCTGCCAATCAATGCAACAAGGTCCCTGATAACGTAACCCTTGCTTTGACTTCCTGAATAGCCAATGAGCATCAGGTCCCTGCGTACCTGCACCGGTGTCAGGTTCATCATCCTGGCCAGTTCGTGTGAATAGATGTTCGATTTGCCTTCGCGTATGCTGTTAAACAAGGTGCGCCGGTACTGACTCAGGCGTTCTACCGTTTTCCCGGGCAATTCAGAATGTTTGTTTTTCATGTGTTAATTGTTTTGCTGACCGGCATTAAATACAACGGTAAAACAGCTTCCCTCCCCCGGCTTGCTCTCAACATCAATCGATGCATTGTACAAGTCGAGCAGCTTTTTTACAATGGATAATCCCAGTCCGCTGCCACTGATGTTTTTTGTATGTTCGCTTTTTATGCGGACGAAATCCTCAAAAAGCATCCTGATGTCTTCTTCTTCCATCCCTATCCCGGTATCTTCAACACTGAGTATGATCTTTTGGTCTTCTTTTCTCAGGCTCACATCAACTCTTCCCCCATCTTTGTTGTATTTGATGGCATTTGAGATCAGGTTGTTCAATATGATCTCTATTTCCTGCCTGTCAGCATAAAGGTCGATCTTTTCGCTGCAATTCAGGTAAACATCCACATCTTTCTGTATCGACAAGGGCTGGAATGAGTCGATCGACAGCTGACATATATCACAAAGCCTGATCTGTTCAATTTTCCGTTTCTTTTTGCCACTCTCAATACGTGTAACATCCAGCATATCCATGATCAGGTTGCGCATACCCTGTATGCGCTGCAATGAGCGGCCTACCATGTCAAGATATTGGTCCAGGTCGTTGCCGAATTTTTTCTCTTCCATCATGCGCAGGTATCCCTCCACCGCATTAAGGGGAGATTTTAGTTCGTGCGACAGCACAGAAAGAAACTGGAACCGGACCTGCCTTCCTTCCACATTCATTTTCTCGGTCATCCGCCGCAGGAACCGTTGTTTTGTGATGGTTTCGACAGATGCACGCAATTCCTTGGGAGTAAAAGGTTTGGGTACGAAATCATAGGCACCCTGCCTGGTGGCCTTTACAGCCAGATCAAGGGATGCATAGGAGGTGATCATGACCACCACTACATCCATCTTCTGCTGATTGATATATTCCAGCACATCGATACCCTGTATGCCCGGCAATTTGTTGTCGAGCAAAACGATATCCATAGGTTCTCCCTTAAGGATCTCCAGTGCTTCCTCACCAGTTTCAGCGGTCTTTACGTTAAATCCAATGTCATCGTCCATAAACGGGTAACTGACACTGTAGTTATCCAGGATACGGCTGACACCACTTCTGATGCCGGGTTCATCGTCGACAACCAGGAGATTCAATGTTTCCATGATCTCAGATTTTTAGCAGCTTATTGATTTCTTTATGCAGCTGATCCATTCTTATCCCCTTGTCCAGAAACAGGTCTGCTTTGATCCAGTCGCGTTCTTCATCGGTTGTCACGTCAAACAGCATACCGGTTTCAGCAGTTACCGCTGATACAATGATAATGGGCAAATCGGGGTATTTGCTTTTGATCTTATGACACAGGATAAAGCCTGTGTCCTGGTTCTCCATCATCAGATCCAGGATGGCCAGGTCGGGCTTTGTCCGCGCCACAATATCTTCAGCCTCTTTCAGGGTATATGCGGTTATCACATCAAAACCCATGTCCTTTACATTGGTCTTCATCTGGAACAGATAATCCTGGTCATCATCTACGATCAATATGGTTTTTTTCTCTTTTTTCAGCATGACCAATTTTTTTATGTGTTATTTGATGTTTTTCAAGTCACTGATCTTCTCTTCCTCCCTTTTTTCTGATTTGCGCGGCAGGGTCACAAAAAATGTTGTTCCTGTCGGTCCGTTCCCGGGATCATCGTTTGATTCGACCCTTATACTGCCATGGTGCATTTTCAGGATCCCGTATATGATGGGGAGTCCCAGTCCGGTTCCCTGTCCGGTTTCCTTTGTAGTGAAAAACGGCTCGAACATCTTGTCGATATGCTCCCTGGAGATGCCCGTACCGGTATCGCTGACTTCAAATGCCAGTTGCTGCCCTTCTTCTGCATCTTTTACCCTTATGCTGAGTTTGCCCCCTTGCGGCATGGCATCTATGGCATTTTTAAACAGGTTGGAGAACACCTGGACCATCTGGTCATGATCACATTCGATCATGGGGTTATTTGTCGTTATTTTGATATCCAGGTCGACAGACCGGGGCAATACGAAGGATTTCAATCCATTGTTGATCAACTTCTTTACATTGATCTCGTTGATGGTCACCTTACTCTTCCTTGCA
>PWKN01000029.1 GCA_003559735.1 Bacteroidales bacterium
AGTTGCGTTCTCCGATCCATTGCAGTTCATGCTCATTACAGCCATAAAAGGGATCAGGGATCAGCTTATTCTTCAACAGGTCGGTATGGATGCACCCCGGGACATCAGCCGGATACCACTTTTTTCCGTCATAAAGGAACTCCCAGTTTTGTGTCAGAAGAATACTTTGCATGGTTTATTATTGACTGTTGTTTTACCGTTTCAGTCCACCTGAATTATCCCGTATCTATCCTGACTGGTTCACCGGCAACGTACATGTCCGCGTTTCTTTGTTAACAATTACACTTTTGTTTGCAACCGTTGTGCGTAAACAGCCAGGTATGCGACATACAAAATTGCCAAAAACGGTACGATGATTGCGAACGCTACACTGGTCAGATCAGCAACAAGTCCCATGATTGGCGGAACCACAGCTCCGCCAACGATCGCCGTGATCATCAGTCCGCTTATTTCATTGTTTCTTTCAGGCAGGGTATCGACGGTTATGGAGAAGATCAGTGGAAACACATTCGCAAATCCGAGTCCGGAAAAAAGGATCCCCGCCAGCACGAGTGACTGGTGGGGGGTAAACAAAAGGATCACGCCCACGGCAGACAATGCGGCAGTGAGCAGGAAGAATTTCCTGGCGGCCATATAGTTCAGTATGACAGACCCGGCAAATCTGCCTGCAATGATGGAAACAAAGAAAAAGGAATTACCGAGGAGTCCCCATGTTTCCAGATCTATGCCAAACTGTGTACTGAGCAATATCGGTATTCCCGAACTCAGGGATATTTCGGCGCCTACATACAGGAATATTCCGAGGACCATCATGGCGATGAACCGGTTATTCAGCAGCGAAAAGCACGACTTAAAGCTGGCAAACTGCCTGTGTTCGAACCGTTGTTCATTGATGCGTGTAAAACCAATAATCACAATGGTGATCAGCAAAAACGAAGAATAGATGGGAAACAGCACGACCCAGCTCATTCCGAACCATTTGGCGGCGGCAAATGGGATCAGTGAGCCGGACAGTGAGCCGATGGCCTTAATGAATTGTCCGAGGGTCAGGTTGCGTGCATATTTTCCAGGGGGTGAAACTTCACGCATAATCGGGTTGCCGGCTACCTGGAGCATCGCGGCACCTGCCCCGAGCAGCAAAATGGTCAGCAGGAACAATCCGTAGTACGACAGTCCAAATAACGGGATCACCAATCCGGCCAATGCAACAATGAGTCCCATCATCAAAACGAATTTCTTTCCTTTCCGATCCTGAAAAAGTCCGATCGGCACGGACAGCAGACCAAACATAATGAAGCCCATAAATGCAATGATCTGTGCTTCAAAGTTTGTAAGTTCGAATTGTCTTTTGGCAAGTCCCACAAAAGGGCCTACTGCATCTCCAAATCCCATGGCCAGGAAGGCCAGAAACACAGGAAAGGTTTTTGTTTTTGTCATAATGCGTCTGGTTTTAGTGATGATTCCCTGATGATGATGTCAACGGGCAGTTTAACTGAGTGCAGGTGTGGTTCTATCGCTGTTTTCTGTATTTGTTTAAGCAGAAGATCGAATGCTTTTTCGCTGAGCATGTCGATGGGTTGTTGTATGGACGATATGGTCGGTCTGGTGAAGTTAAAGTAGATGGAATCATCAAAACCGATGATCGCAACCTGTTGTGGAATGTTCACCTTTAGATCCGTAAGGTACTTCAGGCAGATCGCTGTAAGGTTATTATTCAGGGTAAAAATGGCTTCAGGCAGATCATCTTCCTGAAAAAGTTTTTGCAGCGTTGTTCTTACCGTTATGTCAATCTGGTCGAACGGAGCCCTGATCATCCACTTTGACGGTATGTTTATGTCGGCCTCCGACAATGTTTCCACAAAACCACTGATGCGTTCGTTGATGGTGGAGATATGATCGGGCGAAATAGCAATTAACGCAAATTTTTTCATGCCCTGATTGAGCAGATGTCTTGCAGCCATCCGGGCACCGCCAAAATTATCGACCGATACGTTGGGCGATTTCATGCCGGCAAAAACCCTGTCAATCAATACATGTGGCATTCCTGAGACATACATGTCGTTAAAAAAACTACAATTATCCTGCGATGTGGATATGATCATCCCTTCAACCTGCCTGTCGCGCAGGAAATAGATCTGCTCTTTTTCCTTTTCGATAATTTCTTCTGTACTGCAAATTACCACGTTATAGCCATAAGACCAGGCATAATCTTCAATTTTACGGGCAATGCGGGAATAAAAACGGTTGGAAATGTCCGATACGATCAGACCGATCGTGTTGGTCTTGCCCATCCTGAAACCACGTGCCAAAACGTTGGGATGGTAGTCCATTTCCCTGATCTTGCTTTTTACACGCTGCTGGGTTTCCTTGCTTATGCCATGTGCATCAGCTTTGTTGTTGATAACCAGAGACACCAGGGTTTTTGAAACCCCCAGACTTTTTGCAATATCAGCGAGTGATACCTTTTTTTTCATATTTACAGGACACCTTTGTGTAGCGTACTGCAAATATATGAAAACCTAAAACGATTTAGTCAATATCCTGCATTTTTTTTCAGGGGGAGGGGTGTTAGCGGACAATGATCTCGCTCACAAACAGCCACGCTGGTTCTCCCTCGCCAGAGTGCCCCGGTGGACAAACACCGATGTTTTCAGCGCGGACACGCACGTAGCGTACGTTGCTTGCTTGTTTACCGGTGCCGAACACGTGGATCTCCCTGCTCATTTCAGATGTGGATGCAGTATTCTCAACCACCTCGAGCTGTGTAAAGGTTTCACCGTCGGACGAAACTTCAAAGATGACCCGTTCCGGGAGAAAGATCCATGAGGCAGTTGTTTGCAAAGCATCCACCTCGATCCTGTTTATACTTGTTGTTTCACCCAGGTCAATCACAGCCACCATGTCATCACCGCGAAACCCTTTCCAGTTACCATCAGAATAACTTTTTGTCCCCCGAACCCCGTTCACCAGGCTGTATTCTCCCCGTCCGTCGTACTGCGGACTATTTTGGTATTTCAGTTTGATCTGACGGGCAAAGGCTTTATGAAGCTCATAATCCCTCACGAGGGTTTGCTGCATCGATTGGCCATTTTGAAATACTGTGGCCTTCAATGTACTGGTTTCAGAGATGTGCACAGGTTCTTCATAAAGTGGTGAATCCTCGTCCGGCATGCTGCCATCAAGGGTGTATCTTATTTCCGGTTGCCAGACTTCCGATGTGAGTGCAACAAAGAGGCTTTTGCTTTCAGGGTCTAAGACCGGTGTGGCTGCCACCTGGAAGGCACTGAGGGAATAATTGATCCCCAGCTGTTCGTATCTTTTGTATTGTGTGGCCATCCTTTTAGAAAAGTCGCCCCAGTCCCGGCTTTCTGCTGGTGACCAAACAACCTCCGACAAGGCAGCCAGCCGGGGAAATACCATATATTCAACATGCCCGGGCACGGGCATATACTCTGTCCACACATTGGCCTGCGCACCCAGCACAAGCGTTGCTTCTTCGCTGGTAAGCACTGCAGGCACGGGTTCATACGAATAGACCTTTGCCAGTGTCGTGTATCCGCCAATGGCTAATGGCTCCATTGCAGGGTCACCCTGGTAATGGTCAAAATAGCAATGACTGCCGGGGGTCATGATAACGGTATGCCCCATCCGGGCCGCTTCAATCCCACCTTGTTCACCACGCCACGACATAACCGTAGCATTTGGTGCCAGTCCGCCTTCGAGGATCTCATCCCACCCGATCAACCGCCGGCCATGTGCGTTGAGAAAACGTTCGATACGTTGTATGAAATAGCTCTGCAACTCTTCCTCGTCAGCCAGTCCCTCTTCCAGTATCCTCGCCTGGCATTTCGGACAGGTTTCCCAGTTGGCCTTGTCGGCTTCGTCGCCTCCAATGTGTATATAGGTTGATGGGAA
>PWKN01000110.1 GCA_003559735.1 Bacteroidales bacterium
GCTATTTGGTGGTTTGGGATTTTTTGTGATGCTTGCCGGTATCATGCTCTTTTTTTTGCTGATGCTGTTTAATCTTGAAAGAAGGTCTGACCAGGTCCGGTTGTTCTCTGCAATGGGTTATCCAAAATCCCTGGTCAGAAAAATATACCTGGGAGAATGGATGCTTGTTGCCCTGGCAGGCGGGGTAGGCGGATTGTTCCTTGCAGCTGGGTATGGTGCGCTTGTCAGATACGCGCTGATGGAAGTATGGCAGGATATTGTGCGCACCGACCTGCTTGTGCTTGTGATAAGACCTCAGTCGCTGGTCTGGGGATTGTTTATTTCTCTTGCCGCAGCCTTTTTGGTTACCGTTTTCGGCACAGACAGCCGTTTAATTGAAAGACGGACATCAGGCAACGGCATTGTAAAAAGCATCCGGACAACCGGGGGGCCGCAAAAGCAGGCAAATACCCGGAACCGTTTAATGACGGCAGCTTCCCTGATCTTTGCAGGAGCCGGTGCGACCGTCCTTTTGCTGCAGCTTTTTGCCGGAGGTGACCCGGATCCGTTCCTTTTTTTTGTCAGCGGCGGATTGTTACTGGTGGCGGTCTTGCTGTTTGTCCGCATACTGCTTTTGCTGATCGGAAGCAGGGGATATGACCGGATTGACCTGTTGCGGCTCAGCATCAGGAACCTCGCAAGGAACAGCACCAGAAGCCTGCTGGTAATCACCCTGCTTGCCCTTGGAATGTTTGTTGTCATTTCTACCGGTTCGTTCATAACAGATGCTGCACGGGAGGAGATGGAGCCCACTGGTGGTAGCGGGGGTTTTCTTTTCGTGGCAGAGTCTACGGTACCGGTTCTCTATAACCTGAACAGCAGGGAGACGCAACTTGAACTCAACATGCCACCCGATGTGGAATTTGTTCAATTCATGGCCGGTTATGCCGACGATGCAAGCTGTCTGAATTTAAACGAAGTAGCACATCCGCGGATCATAGCAGCCTATCCATCCCATCTTGAAGGGAGGTTCAGCTTTGCGAGGGGTTCTGAGTGGCTGGACAGCAATAATCCCTGGCAGAGTCTTAACAAACAGCTTTCAGCGGATCGTGAGCGTCCGGATGCGGACCTGCCTGGCCGCTCGATTGACATTATACCGGCAATTGCTGATCAGACAGTCATACAGTGGGGGTTGAACAAACGGGTTGGCGATACTTTGTTCTACACAAATGAGCGGGGCAGGGAAATGGGACTGCTCCTTATCGGGGGATTGGCCAATTCTGTTTTCCAGGGCAATGTCCTCATTTCTGAGGAGCATTTCCTCAGCCATTTTCCATCAACCAGCGGCAGCAGTTTTTTCCTGGTCGATGCATCACATGACAGGCTTGAGGCGCTGCAGGAGGAGCTGGCGTTTATTTTCAGTGACCACGGATGGGAAATGACCACCACCGCACAACGGCTTAATGAGTTCAACTCCGTGGAAAATACCTACCTGGCCATTTTTATGATGCTTGGAGCCCTTGGGGTATTGCTCGGGGTTGCCGGTTTGGCAGTGGTGATGGCCAGGTCCGTTACCGAACGAAGGGCAGAGCTGGCGTTATATGCATCACTGGGTTACAGGAAGTCGCAAATAACGTTGGTCATTTTTCGTGAATACCTGGTTCTTCTTGCTGGTGGACTGGTTGCTGGGGTGCTGCCAGCGCTTATTGCCATAATCCCTTCGTTAATGCCTGATGCCCGGCAGATCAACCTGGGTTTTCTGGCGTGGATCATTATCGCAATCGTCATTCACGGACTCTTCTGGTTAGCCACCACCCTGGTGTTTATGGTAAAAACCGGCAGTCTTGCTACCGCGCTCCGTAACGACTAACCTGCAATGGCGATTGTGTCATTACCACTCCAAGCGACCTCTTGCGACTGCTCATGGACCCTTATTGAACATTAGCCCTTTCAGCCCACTCTTCCCATTGTGCAGCCATCTCCTTAACCCTTTCGGGATATTGCAGGGCAAGGTTGTTTAATTCGGTACGGTCATCAGCAAGGTTATACAGTTCCCATTCACCTCCCTCCGACACGATCTTCCAGTGGCCGGCCAACATCGCCCTGTAGCCAAGGTGCTCCCAGAAAAGTGCTTCATGCTCCTGCTGGTCCCTGCCTTGAAGCAAGGGCAAAAAGCTTATCCCTTCAAGAGGAGTCAGCCTGTTGCCATTGAGTTCTGCGGGGTAGGTGGCTCCTGACATCTGAATAAAGGTGGGCATCAGGTCAATAATATGTGCCACGTGATGGGAAATCCGTCCCGGCTCGATAACCCGTGGCCAGTGCGCAACAAAAGGAGTGGCTATTCCCCCTTCGTGCATCCACCGTTTATACCTTCTGAAGGGAGTATTCCCTGCATTTGCCCAGGGCTTGCCATAGGATGCATAGGTGTCTGGCGCACCCGGAAAGATATCCGGAGTCGTTCCGCCCCGTTCAAAATAGCCGTGACGGGTCTCTGTTCCCTGAATTACCTCGTGGCTTGCCCCGTTATCTGAAAAAAACATGATCAGGGTGTTTTCCAGCAGTTCATGCTGCCGGAGGACATCCACCACTTGTCCGATGCCCAGGTCCATGCTGTAAACCTGTGCTGCATATACTGCCATGCGATGTGCTTCCCAATCCTTGTCAGGGGCATCCTCCCAGGGCAGAACATCTTTGTCGCGGGGACTCAGCGGCCAGTGATCTTGCACAAGCCCCATCCCGGCCATCCTTTCATAACGTTCCTCCCGCAGCCTGTCCCAGCCAATATCGTATACACCTTCGAATTTACGGATGTGTTCTTCCCTGGCATGCAGCGGCCAGTGGGGTGCGACATGTGATATGTAGAGAAGGAAAGGCCTGTCCCGGTCGGCGTTCTCTATAAAGCTTACAGCCTCCTGGCTGATGGCATCGGTATAGTAGAAATCCTCCCACGGTTCAATAAACTCATTGTCTCTCATCAGGCTTACCGGTTCAAAAAAGCTTCCGGCACCCGCCAGTGTCCCGAAAAAACGATCAAATCCCCTTTGAACCGGCCAGGAATTCCTGTGCAGGGTTGGCTCCGGATCGTGATACTCAAAATGTGTTACATGCCACTTACCGCTCAAAAATGTCTGGTATCCTGCTTTGCGAAGGACTTCAGCAAAGGTGGCACAGGACTCATTCAGTCGTCCCCTGTAACCGGGCCTGTCATCGTGCGGCGACACCATTGCCCCTGCACCTGCCTGGTGGGCATACAGGCCGGTAAGCAAAGCGGCCCGCGTGGGGACCGATCTTCCCCCGTTGTAAAAATGGGTAAACCGGAGACCGTTCTCGGCCAGCATATCAATGTTTGGCGTGGGTATTTCCCCGCCATAGCATCCGATATCACTGTACCCCAAGTCATCGGCCATTATAATAACTATGTTCGGGAGCTCATTGTCTTCTGCTGGCTCCCCGGCACATCCACCAAGCCAGCTCATGGCAATTCCCACTCCCGCCAGTCCTCCAACCTGCAAAACCGGACGGATCAGGTCGGGAAAAGTTTTGCCCGTAAGACCGGGTGATGTGTTCCTGTTTACTGGCTTCAGTTCTTTTGTTGGAGCAGTTGCAGTTGCTGTTGTAATTAAATTGTTCATAAGTAATACTTTTGGTTTTGTTGTTGTGCTCATGTCGTTTCCATTCATCATGGTATGGGGAGTGTTAGCCGGTTGGCGAACCTCCTTATAACCGGCAGGGGTTTTCATTGCGCGCCTTGATGAGATGATCATCGAATGATCAAAGCCATTATCAAAAGTATAAAAATTCTTAAATTTGGCAGTACCCTTTTTTTGGGTGATCCCATCTGTTATTTCAGAAGAATCAAACAGACGTAAAAAAAAATTGATGATGATGCCAGAGAAAATGATGACCGGGTACAGATGGTGTTCCGTATTGGATA
>PWKN01000130.1 GCA_003559735.1 Bacteroidales bacterium
CAGCACAAAATAAGAAATTATTGATGATTAAAAAAATCATTTCACATAGTTTATAAAACCTTGGGCATTGTCATCTTTTATCGACGAGCGCAGGCAATGGCAAGGCATAAACATTTTCTATCCTCGTCGATTATTGTTATTTTGGCACCGTTTTTTTACGAACCGGTCTTCAGACGTTTGAAAGCACACACAGGGATGATCATCGCACGTCCCCGCTGTTTACTGAACGTTCTTATCCAACCGGTTCTTATGACCATAATATAAATCAAAAAGCAGATCTATGAAAACGCTATTGCAAGGCTTTATTGTAATTGGACTCCTGGCCATAAATACGGCATATGGGCAGGATCTCCTAACCTATCAGTTGCCTCCTGAAGAGATCATTGAACTTGTGGATGCACCTGCCACACCATCCATAAACATCAGTCCGCAAAACGACAGAATATTGATACTTGATAATCCCGGACTTCCTGTAATTGAAGATCTGGCTGCTGAAGAGCTGCGCCTGGCAGGCATCCGTTTTGATCCGCGCACCAACGGACGCAGCAGAAGCTGGTACAATACCGGAATGACGCTGACCGATATAGACGGCCAGCGCCCCAGGGAAGTTTCAGGTTTGCCTGCCGAACCCAGGATCAGCAACATATCCTGGTCGCCCGACGGCCGGCATGTTGCCTTCCTGCATACAACGGACACGGGCATCGGGTTATGGGTACTTGACGTTGCGACTGCCGAAGCCTCGCCCCTCTCCCACCCTGTGGTCAATGACGTACTGGGAAACGCATTTAACTGGGTCTCCGACTCCAAAACCATTATCTATACGGCAGTGAATGAACACCGGGGTGATCCTCCCACGCGACCCTTTGTGGCAGGCGGACCACTGATCCAGGAAAGCATTGGAAGGCGCGCGGCAGTGCGTACGTTCCAGGACCTGCTGCAAGACCCCTACGACGAGGCCATCTTCGATTATTATGCCACTTCACAGCTATACAAGACAGATCTGGAGGGCAATGCTGAAAAGATATGGGACCCGGCAGTGATATGGTCCTTCCAGGTGTCGCCAGACGGGAATTACATCCGTGTCACTACCCTGGAGAAACCCTATTCCTACATTGTCCCGTTTTCCCGTTTTTCACACCGTTATAAGATCATTGATATTGACGGACTTCCGGTAAGGACGATCGCCAACATCCCGGTTACTGAAGAGATACCCCAGGGATTTGGCGCAACGCGCGAAGGGGTGCGCAGCCTGTCGTGGCGCAACGATGCGCCTGCCACCCTTTACTGGGTTAAAGCCCTTGATGGCGGTGATCCGGCAATAGAAGCAGACTACCGCGATCAGGTGTTCTTCCTTGAAGCACCATTTCAGCAGGAACCGGAAGCCGGCTTCAGGACCAACTACCGTTTCTCCGGAATTACTTGGGGTACAGACAATCTTGCACTGATCAACGAGTTCTGGCGTCCAACGAGAATGGCACGATTGAGTAAGTTTGATCCCGAAAACCCGGCTGCCGGAACCACGCTGCTTCATGAACGATCAGTGGAAGACAGGTATGGGGATCCGGGCAACATACAGACCATACCAAATGAATACGGACGCAGGGTGCTGATGTTTGATGATACGGGAAGAAATCTGTTTCTTGTCGGACAAGGGGCTTCTCCCGAAGGCAACAGGCCGTTTATCGATCTTTATGACATTGACTCAGGAGAAACCACGCGACTGTGGCGCAGCGCATCACCTTATTATGAGCAGCCAATAAGGATCACCGACCCCGAACTCCGTCTGGCCATCACCCGGCGAGAAGCCAGGGAACAGCACCCCAATTTTTACCTCCGCGATCTGGGTGATGGCACGCTGACCCAGGTCACCGATTTTCCGGACCCCTTTCCGCAACTTCGTTCCCTGCATAAGGACATGATCCACTATACGCGTGAAGATGGCATACCACTATCGGGAGAACTGTTCCTCCCCCCTGGTTTTGAGCCAGGAACGGATGATCCCCTGCCCACCATACTCTGGGCTTATCCGAGGGAATTTCTTACCACCGATGGTGCCGGACAGGTAACCGGTTCGCCTTACACCTATACCAGGCTTGGTGCCACATCCATCGTAATACTGGCCACACAGGGGTACGCAGTCCTGAATAATGCTTCATTTCCGGTAGTTGCAGGAGATAGTGGTGAACCCAACGATACCTTTGTGGAACAACTGGTGGCAAATGGGGAGGCAGCCATTAGCACCCTTGTGGAAATGGGTGTGACCGATCCTGAAAGGGTGGGTGTATCAGGACATTCGTATGGCGCCTTTATGACGGCCAACCTGGTAACGCATAGTGACATATTCACAGCAGGGGTGGCCCGGAGCGGTGCATACAACCGCACATTAACGCCCTTTGGGTTTCAGCTGGAAGAAAGGACCTACTGGCAGGCACCAGAGGTATACAACGCCATGTCGCCATTCATGCATGCCCACAACATGGATGTCCCCTTGCTGCTTATCCCCGGCGCAGACGACAACAATGCAGGCACCTTTCCCATGCAAAGCGAACGGTATTACGATGCCTTGCGCGGTCACGGTGCCACCGTTCGGCTGGTGATGCTTCCCCACGAAAGTCACGGTTACAGGGCACGGGAGTCGGTACTCCACATGCACTGGGAGTGGCTGGAATGGTTCAACAGGTATTTAAAGGATATCTAGAATCTGTCCATAAAGTCAAGGTATCCTTCAATATGATATTGAACATTCTTGTTACCTTTGCGCAACGATGGATCCGGTAAACTACATGCAGGCAAAGGGTGTCAGCAAAGCCTACGGGGAAAAGCTCCTGTTTCGTGAACTCTCATTAAGCATCGCACAGGGACAGAAGCTTGCCCTGATCGCCCGCAACGGTACAGGCAAGACCACACTCCTTAATATCTTTGCCGGACTGGATGAGCCCGATGAAGGATATTGCACCTACAGGAACGGGTTGCGCATTTCCTATCTGCCCCAGGAACCCTCGTTTGATCCTGGTCTGAGCATCTCAGAAACACTGCTTTGGTCTGACAATGAGCAAACAAAGGCCATCAGGGACTATGAAGAGTTCATCAGCGATGCTTCCAATACCGGAGACCCTTTAAAAGAAAAGGAACTGCAGACACTTATTGAACGGATGGATGCCATGCGTGCGTGGGACTATGAGCAACGCGTACAGCAGATCATCAGCATGCTGAAGATTGGAAACCTGAAAAAAACGGTAGCAAACCTGTCGGGTGGCGAAATGAAACGGCTGGCGCTGGCCAGGGTACTGATCGAAGAGCCTGATCTGTTGTTGCTCGACGAACCCACCAACCACCTCGACATCGCAATGATTGAATGGTTGGAAGGCTTTTTGTCCAGGCAGAAACTTACCTTACTGATGGTCACACACGATCGCTATTTTCTTGACACGGTATGCAATGAGATCGTAGAAATAGAGAACGGACTGGTATATAATTACAAAGGGAACTACGCATATTATCTCGAAAAGAAACAGGAACGGAAAATGGCTGACCAGGCGCAAAATGAGAAAGCTATCAATTTGTTGCGCCGTGAAACAGAATGGATGCGAAGGAGTCCGCCTGCCCGCACCTCCAAGTCAAAAGCACGAATACAGGCGTTTCACCACCTGAAGGAGCAAACCAGCATAGAGCTGGAGCCATCTGCCGGTAAGATCCGGATGAATATGGCCAGGATGGGAAAGAAGATCCTTGAACTGCAAAATGTTTGCAAGTCATTTGATTCAAAAAAGGTTCTCGACAATTTTTCCTATATATTCAAAAGAGGAGAACGGGTAGGTGTTGTGGGTCCGAACGGGACAGGAAAAAGTACGCTTCTTGATATCATAACCCAAACGCTGGCTCCCGACAACGGAAAGATCATCACAGGCGAAACCATTTCATTCGGTTATTTCCGCCAGGAGGGGATTAGACTGGATGGACAAAAAAAGGTAATTGAAGTGATTACCGGCATAGCCGATCGCATCCGGCTGGACAAAGACCACTGGATGAGCGCTTCACAGTTCCTGCGATATTTTCAGTTTCCCAACCACATGCACCACGACAGGGTGGAGAAACTGAGCGGTGGCGAGAAACGCCGTTTATACCTGCTCACCATACTGATGAGAAATCCCAACTTTCTGATCCTTGATGAGCCCACAAACGACCTTGACATTGAGACCCTGAATATTCTCGAGGATTTTCTTCTGCAGTTTCCCGGATGCCTGATCATTGTTTCGCACGACAGGTATTTTCTGGACCGGCTGGCAGATCACCTCTTTGTTTTCAGTGGTGCGGGCACCGTCACCGATTTTCCCGGAAACTATACCTATTACCGTGAAAAACAAAAACAAGGCGGGCCATCAAAAAAAGAGACAGTAAAGAAACAGAGGCCTGCAAAGCAGGTGCTCCGCACCGGCAGGGAAAAGCTGTCATACAAGGAGCAACAGGAGTTCAAAGCACTTGAAGAAGAGATTGGCCGTCTTGAAAAAGAGAAGGCAATGCTGCTGGACAAAATGAATGCCAGCGACATGAACCCCGAAGAGATCACCAGGGCATCCGAGCGTTACCAGGAGGTTGAATTCCAGCTTGAATCAAGATCAGACCGCTGGCTTGAATTGTCTGAACGAGCCTGAAAAAAACTACAGTCAGACGGACCGGCAGTCACATTAGCTTCCGAGCATCACCGGCATCACCAGCATCAGAATGTCCTCATCCTTATTTTCGCTGTTCACAGGCGTGATCAGTCCGGCGCGATTTGGTTCAGACATCGACAACATTACCTGTTCGGTATCCAGGTTGTTGAGCATCTCGACCATAAACTTACTGTTAAACCCAATCTCCAGATCTTGTCCGTCGTAGTGGCACGTTAGTCGTTCATATGCTTCGTTGCTATAGTCCAGGTCCTCTGCCGACATGGTTAGTTCGCTCCCTGCGATTTTGAGCTTCACCTGGTAAGTGGCCTGGTTCGAGAAGATAGACACGCGCCTTATTGCATTCAGGAATGGCTGACGGTCGATGGTCATCTTATTTGGATTGCTGGCTGGGATCACTGCCGAGTAGTTGGGATATTTGCCCTCGATCAGCCGGCAGGTCATAATGATGTTTTTAAAAGTGAAGCGTGCATTCTTGTCGGTATATTCAATTTGCACCGGAATTTCGTCATGTTGCAGGATCAGCCGCAATTGATTCAATGGTTTTTTTGGCAGGATAAAGCCTGAAGACTGATCGGCCTTGACGTCATTGCGCTGGTAGCGAACGAGTTTATGTGCGTCGGTGGCGACAAACAAGGTACCCTCATCTGAAAGCTCGCAATAAATTCCCGCCATCGCGGGACGCAGGTCGTCGGTGCTGGCGGCATAAATGGTTTTGGATATGGCACGGTAAAGAATGTCCGACTCAATGGATACAGATGCTGCATTCTCAATTTCAGGCACCTTGGGGTACTCTTCCCCATTCTGGCCCGCCAACCGGTATTTTCCCTCTCCGGCGATCAGGGAGACCCCAAAGTTCCCGGGATCAATATCCAGCGTCACAGGTATGTCAGAGAACGTTTTCAATGTTTCCGTCAGTATTTTGGCAGGAATGGCCACAAGGCCCGCTCCTTCTGCCATATCCACATTTATTCGGGATGTCATGGTCGTTTCCAGGTCGGAAGCCGATATCCGGATCTCTGAATCTGACAATTCAAACAAAAAATTGTCGAGTATGGGCAAGGTATTATTTGTGCTGAGCACACCGCTAATAGCCTGTAGTTGTTTAAGCAGCAATGAGCTGGATACAATAAACTTCATAACTTTTCCGGTTTAAATTTGAACAGCAAATATAGCGTTTTATTGAGAATGAATGTCAAAGCCCCTGAAATTTTTCCGATTAGTCTGGAAAGTGAACACATATCCAATCATACTGCAAAAATCCGTTTTTCTTGTACACCAGTGGTTGATAATAAACTATATGCAGCGCACCGCTGCGTTCATTCGGCAACAAACCACGGGAAGGGCCGGATAACCGGGTGAAAAACATGATACTGCGCAATGGCATAGTCGCCGTCATTGACCCGGAGGTAAAACCTGTTTGGGTCATACCCGTGATGATCAGAAGTTAATGTCCCATCATCTGGTGCATACCGGCAAAAAAAGCGAAGCACGGTTTCGTTGTCATGGTCGTCATACACCCAAAGCTCCAGAAAAGGTTGATCAGTACCAAGATCCCCGGGCGGGTGTTCTGCCGAAGAAGGGATCAGGCGTTCGAAATACAGGTATGTTAACCGTTCGGGGTAACCGCTGATGCGGTCAGGGTTGACCAGGCTGTCATATATCGCCTGGTCTTTGTGGTCAAACAGCTGGTATGCTGCATTTCCGTCAGCAGTCAGTCGCCAGGATTGCTCCTTATCGTCATTGAAGCGCGCAGATACCTCTGTCAGCTCACCTGACTCACGGAGGCGCAAGAACGGATCCCGCCAAAGATGTTCCTCAGTAGTGAAAACATTGCTTATCCCGCTTTCAATTCCCGGAAGATACACTTCAAACGGAAGGGATGCACCTTTCATTTGCATATGCGTGGCTTTCCCATCAGGAGTATCGCTTCCGGCAAGAAAGGAGCTGATCCTCCTTCTGACAGTCCACAACCGGACATTGCCCGGCAGTCTGAGCAAATGACTTTTGGCATATACATCAACGACAACACCGTCATTTTGCATAGCCTCCAGGATGGAGTCTCTCCGTTGGAGCGATACGGGCCGTCGCACATCCATTTGCCGCAATGTAGAAAGCATATCCCTGACAGCCCGCATGTTGGCCCGACCTTCATCGTTGAGGATCCAGTGTGCATCAGCAGTTTTTTCAAGTCTGACGCTGTTGCCGTGGCGATCACCCAGGGTGACCTTTACAACTTCCCTTTCTGCATCAATACGAAAGTTTCGCTCCCCCGCACCAGTGTCTGCCAAATACTGCAGCACCACGAACAAGGCGATTAGCGAAATGGCCAGGGCCAAAACAAGCAGCAGCAAGGTGTTCATTTTTTTCATAAACTGACCGTGTTTTCAGTGTATGGCATTGTCATCAGATTATCTTTTTGCATGCTTTTTCTTCCTCCATGTAAAGCGAACGGCCCCAAAAACGAAGATCAGCAGCACTGGCAATGCCGTATTGACCACCTGTACGGCCACCTGATCATTTTTCAGCCGTTTATCATCCAGAAGGCGCAGCCTGATGTCTTTTGAACGTGCTTCAATGATCCCCGAATCATCGGTCAGGTAGTTGACCGCATTCAGGATAAAGTCCTCATTCCCGAATGTTTGTCCGGAGTACCTGTCATACCCAAGCGGCAAGGCCCTGCCATCGCTGCCAAACTGGTTCCTGATCACATCGCCATCAGCCACCACGATCATTGCCGCGTGTTTTGCAGTGTCCTTTCTTACAAATCCGGGCGGCATTTCCACATCGGGCATCCTGCGGTTTATGAACAATGACCGGAACCTCCCTTCCAGCAGCAGTGCTACGGTTTCAGGGGGACCCCTGTACAGGGATTCGTTAACCGGGCGCTGAAGGATGTCGAGGCCAATGCGCACCGGGACGGGCATAACCCGCGTATAGGGTGATGATCTGAGCAGGATATGCTTGTCGACCCCTTCGGCTTCGACCGTATCGATGGAGCTGACAAATTCTGTCCGGATCAGGTTCAGGTTTCTTACGATCTGATGGTCCTCATTGGGTGTGATCAAAGGGAAAAACACCCATGGCAGCAGGTTGATCTGGGGACTACCTGCCACAGAGCCTGTTGTCACCGGTAAGGGAGCGGCATTGAGGTCCTTGACCAACACCGGATTCAAACGGGCACCATACCGGAAGAAAAAGTCATCCATCCGGATATCCATTGCCACGCCTACCGTTTCAGGAGAATACAACAGACTATCCATATCTGCAAAAACAGGATCTACAAGCCACAGCATGGACCCCCCATTCATAAGGAACTGGTCCAGAATGAATTTTTCTTCTTCCGTGAATGGTTTCCGTGGTTTGGCAGAGATAAGGGTACGGTAACCACTGATGTTTTGATAGTCGTTGTCAATCTGCACCCTGTCAACATCATAGAATTTCCGAAGCGATTCAGTAACAGAGGCAAGGTACCGGGGTGCCAGTTCACCGTGGCCTTCAAGAAAGGCGATCCGCTCTTTCTTTTCTGCAGTCAGTTGCTGAACGGCAGACGCCAGTGAATATTCAAGGGCCATTGAAGAGTTGTGCAGTACCTCCCTGATTGACAATCCTATATGATCCTGCAGCAGGTGTACGGGAACCTCACGGTCTTTATACGACACCAGGACACCAGGGAAAATGACCCTTTGAGATGTCCCGTCACCCGCCCTCATCTGTATCTGTGTCGGTTCCAATCCTTTATCAGCAAGCATACGGTAGAGATCACGGAGCCGGTCAGGATCACCATCCACTTTTTTTGATGGATTGATAAAATCAACCTGCACATAGGGAGCGTAAGCCTTGAACTCATCCAGCATCTCCCTGGTATCATTCCGCAGACGACGAAATTCGGTGGGCAGCTCACCATCGAGGTATACCTTAAAATAAACAATGTCATCCAGTGTGCGCAACATATTCCTTGTCGCCTCCGTTAGTGAATACCTTTTTTCACTGGTAAGGTCCAGCCGCACAAAGCGAACGTTCCCGATCACGTTGATCGCTGCCACAATCACGATAACGGCAACGATCCGAATACCGGCGGGACACCGTCCGTTTTTTCTGCCAACCTGCACCACTGCCATGGTAAGGAACAAGACAATCAATCCGAGAAAATAGACCACATCGCGGGTATCGATCACTCCCCGTCCCATCGAAGAGTAATGAGAAAACAGGCCAAGGTCTTTGACAAACAAATCGATACGGCCCAGAAACTCCAACTGGTGAAGCATTTCAAAGCCAATATACAGGAAGCCAGATACGAACAAAGCAACAATAAAGGCAATGATTTGGTTTTCAGTAAGTGCTGATGCAAAGATCCCTATTGCCGCAAACACCATCCCAAGAAACAACAGTCCGCCATAGGAACCAACCACACCTCCAATGTCAATTCCCGGAGGTGCGGCATACGCATGCACGGTAACCGCATATATAACGGTAGGGATCAGCGAAACCAACAAAAGTGCCACCGCTGCAAGATATTTAGCGATGACGATGCGAACAATCGTAAGGGGTTTGGTGAGCAGCATCTCCAGTGTTCCGGTGCGCATCTCATCTGCAAAGAAACGCATGGTAATTGCAGGCATAAGGAAGAGCAGCACAAAGGGTCCCAAAACGAACAATCCGTCGAGGTGCGCATATCCCGAATCGATGATGTTAAAATCGGCGGGAAACACCCACAGGAACAGACCCATGATGAGCAAAAACACCGCAACAAACACATAAGCGATCAGGCTGTTGAAGAAACCACTCAACTCCTTCTTAAATAATGTCCACATAACACCCTATTCATTCAAAAACTCAATGGTGATGGCATCGTTTAGTTCCAAACCCAGCAATGAAGAAGCTTTCCCCTGGTTGATGGCAATCTCGAGAAAGCCCGTGGCCCCGAACAAGGCCACTTTCTCACCCGGCAGCACATCACCGTACGATTGATGTATTGCAGAAATGCCGTCGCCAGGCGCGCGGAAACTGATAAGAAACGGCCTGCCCCGGTTTTCATTCCTGAACATTTGCTGATCAACATTCACAAAAACATTCCCATAGTTGTCGATAAAGATGACCTTGGCAATGATCTTATCCGGGTATACAACAGGCTTGAACAATATCCTTTCGTTCAGCGACAAATAGGGTCGTCCCATTGAATCGAACGGCTTACCGGATGCGATCATTGCGGCGGCCTTCACAAAGACATCACGTGTAGAGAACGTAAAATAATCAGAATCTTGTATAATGTCCAGTTCTACGGCCTCCACTTTGTTGTCGTCAAAGACCAGCGAAAAAATGCCGCAGTCGGCGCCAATAAAATACTGGTTTTGGTATTTGACTGCTATATGGGGGGTGTTGATTCCTGCTTCCGTATTTACGCCGATGATATGGATCGTGTTGCTGGGATAATTTTCCCACATATTTCTCACAACAAAGCTGGCCTGCATCATGTCAAAAGATTCGATACTATGGGTAACATCAACAATGACCGCACCAGGCACCTGTTTCAGCAAGGCACCCTTTACCGAACCGGGATAATGGTTGCCATCTCCCCAGTCACTTGTAAGCGTTATGATCGTCATGTTTCCTGTGTTCCTGTTAGCCTGTTGTGCCGATCATTGCAAAAGGCAGCATGTGCAGATGTGATGTCCGGCAACAGTTTCACTGCCCATATTCCCTATGTCCTGCTACCATAAACACGATCTGAACAGAAATATTTTTTCCATAATTCAACAGAACAAGTGGTGAATTATTTGACAAAAATATTGTTATTTTGCAATTTATTTGTAATTTTTCGATTAAAACAGGTCGTTATAGCATCCTGATAAATGATCCAGGTCTGATTCGTCCAAAAGTAATGAATTAATGGGGGAAAAAATAATAAAAATGGAAGGCGTTCACCCACCTGATATTTTTGGGTTGCGTGAAGAAAAGCTTCAGTTGTTAAAAAACATTTTCCCAAAATTAAAGATCATATCAAGGGGGGAAGAAGTGATCGTAATTGGCGACGACCGTGAGACCTCATTCTTTGAAGCGAAATTTTCGATCATGCTGGCACATTTTGAACGTTTCAGCAAGATCAGTGAGGAGAACATACTGGAGATCATGGCGCATGACAATGGTTACGCCGATATGCCTGCGGATGATGATAACAGTGGGGAGTTATTGCTCTATGGCCGGAATGGCGTTGCCATAAGGGCTCGCTCGCCCAATCAGCGCCGAATGGTATCGAGCTTTAAGAAGCACGACATGCTGTTCGCCATTGGTCCGGCGGGAACCGGCAAAACCTATACAGCCGTCGCACTGGCGGTGAAGGCATTGAAGAACAAGGAAGTAAAGCGAATCATACTTGCGCGGCCGGCGGTAGACGCGGGTGAAAACCTGGGGTTTCTTCCGGGCGACCTGAAAGACAAGCTCGATCCTTACCTCAGACCTTTATACGATGCCTTGCGCGACATGATCCCTCCCGCAAGGCTTGCTACCTACCTGGAAGACGGCACCATAGAAATAGCCCCCCTGGCATTCATGCGTGGAAGAACGCTTGACAATGCCTTTGCGATCCTGGATGAAGCACAAAATGCCACCGAGAGCCAGCTGAAGATGTTTCTTACCCGTATGGGCAAATCGGCCCGGTTTATCATTACCGGCGACATCACCCAGATCGACCTCCCCAGGCACCAGGTATCGGGTCTGCTAAGGGCGGTAAAGATCCTGAACCACATCAGGGGGATCGATTTTATCTTTCTCAATGAGAAGGATGTAATCAGGCATGACCTGGTAACAAAGATCATCGAAGCATATGAAAACAAAACAAGTGAACATCCAATTAATAAAAACAACAAAAATCCTGAAACCATGCAATCCATTACTGAAACAAAATTTGCTTTTCCCAAACAAACCGGGTTCTATAAGGGCAAGATAAGAGACGTTTACACAATCGGGAACGACACCATGCTGATGATCGTGACCGACCGTATTTCGGCCTTTGATGTAGTATTGCCAAGGGGCATTCCTTACAAGGGACAGGTGCTCAACCAGATTGCTGCAAAGTTCCTGGACGCCACCACCGACATTGTTCCGAACTGGAAGACAGGCACCCCCGACCCAATGGTAACGGCGGGCATCCTGTGTGAACCATTGAAGGTAGAAATGGTGATCAGGGGTTATTTATGCGGACATGCATGGAGGGAATACAAAAAGGGGAAACGGAGCCTGTGCGGTGTTCCCATGCCCGAAGGGATGAAGGAGAACGAAGCGTTCCCCGAACCCATTATCACACCTACAACAAAGGCAGCGGTTGGCCATGATGAGGATATTTCTGCAGAAGAGATAATCAAACAGGGGCTGGTGAGCGAACCTGATTACAAACTGATCGAAAACTACACAAGGCAGCTTTTTCAGCGTGGCAGTGAGATGGCCAGGGAGATGGGGCTGATACTTGTAGACACGAAGTACGAGTTTGGGAAAGCCAACGGAAGGATATACCTCATCGACGAGATCCATACGCCCGACTCATCGCGATATTTTTATCTTGATGGATATGATGAACGCCTGAAAGAGGGGCAGCCCCAGAAACAATTGTCAAAGGAGTTTGTAAGGGAGTGGCTGATGGAGCAAGGCTTTAACGGACAAAACGGGCAAGCAGTCCCTGATATGCCCGATGAATTTGTCGCGCAGGTATCAGACCGTTATATTGAGCTATATGAACAGATCACCGGCGAAAAATTCATCAAAACCCCTTCAGGCGATATCCATCAGCGCATAATGGACAATTGCATGCAGTTTTTGGAGAAGAAACAGTAGCTCTAACCCGGTCAATCAAAATGTCACAACTTCCAGGTTTTTGAACTGGGAGCGTGTTTCTGTGATCAGTTCACCCGCAAAACAACCAGGGGCACCAATCCGCCAATCAGCAAGGCTTTGATTTTAAGGGGAATATTACAGGCGTTTCAAGCCGCGGGTATGGTTATTTGAGGGTCAATATGCAGGTTTTAACCGGCATTGGATTGGTATGTCTTGACATCAGAAAATGCAAAACCCAAGATATTATCCGAAAACGATGGCATTTTTAACAATAATTGCCTGGCTGACAATTGGTTCTCTTCACCCCTGATCCCCGCAGTACCAATGATGTTTAAAACTTAACAAACTCAACTCTTCTGTTCTGTGCTTTGCCTTCAGGAGTGTCGTTACCGGCAAGAGGCACAGACTGACCATGGCCAAGTGATTTTAACCGCGATGGAGATATGCCCATTCTTATCATTTCATCCATTACGGCTTTGGCCCTCTCTTCAGATAGCGTTTGGTTATGGCTTTCACTGCCATCAATGTCTGTATGCCCTTCAACGCTGAAATTTAAAGAAAGGTTTTCATTCATTAATCGAACTATTTCATTGATCGTGCCATAACTTTCCGGCCTTATGGTGGCTTTATTGACATCAAACCGAACCCCCGTGGTTACAATTCTGCCATCGGTCAGCATCTTGTCATAAAGAGGGACGGCCCCCCGGGCAATCCTTATGTTTTTCATGTATCCCAAATGACCTCCGGTAGGATTATGGTATGCAAATGTAAGTCCGAGGGGATTGTAGTTCATGTTGGGTACATTGAGCACCCTTGCATCGTCAAGGTAAACTTTCAGGGCTCTTTCGCTAAATGAAACCGAAACCCGTCTCCAGCCAGGCGTGGAACGCGAAGCGTCCTCACCAGAACTTTGGCCAAATCCAGGGTAATAAGCGTTGGTGTTGCCATAAGTGACTGAATTTTGTCTTACCCTGATCCTGTCAACCCTATGATTGCTGCCACGGTTAACACTGTTGTTTAACCGCCGCTGGTTTTTGCCATCGTAAAACAACACCCGGTAGGTTCTGTTGTGATTGTCAAAGTATGCATCAAACTCCACAGTAAAATCATCGGGAAGATAGTCTTCTGAGCTGTTGACCATCAGAGGCACAATACCTCCGTCACTATTGCTGTTCGTGTTAATGAACATAATAACATGCTCACCGTCTAAAATGGCATTTTCAACTGTTCCGCTCACCAAGTCCCACTTGCTTGGAAATTCGCCATTGCGTTCATTTTCCAAATTGTCTTCAAAAATAATTTCGTCACCTGGAACAAAATCAAACTTTGTCCAATCAAGAGTTGGTTGTTCCTGGGCGATTAAACTGGTTACTAAACCAACAGAGAGCAATAATGACAAGGTTAATAAAAATTTATATTTTTTCATATCCGCAGTTTTTTAATCTCAAAATTAGTTATTTTTTTTATAAATGCAGTCTGCTATGCAGTAAGGGCTGCAGAAAGTAAGATAAACATAGCAGCCCCGGCACTTACCAAAGTATTTGCAGGCAAACCGGCACTGCGCTAACGATACTGGCGTTCATATTAGACGACAATAAGATTTTTATCAGAAAATCAAGAGAAAGTTTTTTTACCTGCATCTGTAAAAGATCTAATAAAAATCTAATAAGTTTTTAATGTCCTTCTAATTCCGGATGTATTTCCCTGTTTTACTTTTGCGGCGTTCAATCTTAATAAAGAAAATTATGGACCCTGAGCCTTTATCAAAAAAAATAAATACTAACCTTCCGCAGGGGCACCCATAAGGTTTTGCCCGTGTGGAGCAAAACCTTAAAAACATGAACAAGATCAATTCCTTACCCAGAACAGTATCTAAAGTGGAGCGTTATACATTGTATATCAAACTGCTATCGCTGATCATATTGGCTTTGGGTTTCACCGTGCTTGGTCAGGCCGCCAATACACCGGCTGCAGCAGCCACCGGTTATGAAAAGGGGGATAAAACCCCATACCCAAACGCCATGCACATTACTGCCCAGGAAATGGCGGAAATGATGAACGGGAATGACCCCTATGGTTTGCTCAACTATCTTTCACTGCAAACCGGCCTGACTTTTCGCAGTACCGGCGATTTTGGAGCAGAAGACTGGTTCACCGTTCGTGGATTTGGCCGCGACAACAGCCGCTTAACCCTTGTATTGGTTGATGGGCGCCCCATCAACCTTGTGGGCAACCATACGGTTGAATTTGGTGATATCCCCATGAGTCTCATCGAAACCATTACAATTTATCCCGGTCCCGTTCCTTCACAGTTTGGCGGTTTCCAGTTTGTGGTGGATATTACCACCAA
>PWKN01000274.1 GCA_003559735.1 Bacteroidales bacterium
GCCAAAGTGGCAACAAGCTCGACGGTGACCTGCTTGAACTGTTTATTAAAGACTACATCCAGTCCCAGAATGTCCCGCTGGTATCTTTTGTCTGGCAGGGAGGCGAACCAGCCTTGCTTGGGGTTGATTATTACAAGACGGCTGTTGAATTGCAACAAAAGTATGCGGGTGACAAAAAAATAGAGAACAGCTTTCAAACCAACGGAATGTTTCTTGATGATGCCTTCTGTACGTTCTTTAAGGAACACAACTTCCTGGTAGGCATATCGATCGACGGACCGAAAGAGCTGCACGATCATTACCGTGTTGACAAGCAGGGAAATCCAACGTGGGAAAAGGTTATGGAAGGCATCCGGCTGTTGCGGCGGCACGGTGTTGAGTTCAATACCCTCTCTGTTGTCAATAACAAAACAGTGCAACATCCGCTCGAAGTCTACAATTTTCTGAAAGGGATCGGCAGCAATTTTATGCAGTTTCTTCCAATTGTAGAACGCAAGGCAGCAGAACCCCCACAGGATGGCCTCACCCTTGTTCACCAGTCTTTCGAAGGCAATGCGGAGGTGACTCGGTGGTCTGTCAGGCCAAAAGAATACGGCATTTTTATGACCACGATCTTTGATGAGTGGGTTAAGCAAGATGTGGGAAGGTATTATGTGCAGCTGTTTGATGTTACACTCGCCAACTGGGTTGGTTCCAGTCCCGGATTGTGCATTTTCAGCGAAAAGTGTGGTGCCGCAGCAGTTATGGAACACAACGGTGATGTATACTCCTGCGATCACTATGTTTATGAAGACCATCTTCTTGGCAATATCCGGAACATTTCGTTCTCAGACATGATGGGGTTGCCCAAACAGTCGATGTTCGGACAGGACAAAAAAGCAAGTCTGCCCTCATACTGCATGGCTTGTAATTTCAGGTTTGCCTGCAATGGTGACTGTCCCAAACACCGGTTTGCTGTAAGTCCGGCAGGTGAAAGCGGACTCAGCTACCTTTGTGAGGGGTACAAACATTTCTTTTCCCATGTAAAGCCCTTTATGGACTATATGGCCAGTGAACTGAAGGCCAAAAGAGCCCCCGCCAATGTGATGCAGTGGATACAAAGAAAGGAAGAAGCCAAAAAGCCACGGCAGGTAAAGACCGGACGCAACGCGCCATGTCCCTGTGGCAGCGGGAAAAAATACAAACAATGTCATATGAAACGCCCATGACAGGATTTTTTACCCACAGCATTCAATGCATTTTCTCAATATTGCATCTTTAGTCTAAGCATTTGATCCATTATGGCGTGAACCATTTTATGGTTAGTGAGCATATCCATAAAAAACTGCTCACATCCTCTCATCCTTTCACCATCACCAGATTGCATGTTCCCACATTCCTGCCTTCATTCTCTCAAGCACATATGCTTTTTTTTCATTTTGTACAATCGCATTTGCAGTTGAGTTAAGGTCAAATGGAATTTTATCGGGTTCTTTTTGTTCCAGTGCGCACTGTACTCTCTCAAAACTGGTTAATTTGTCTATTACCAGGCTGCTATTCGTAAGATCTGCTTACCAGTTCAATCATTTCCTGTTCTGTGGCTACTCTTGGGTTGTTTTTATAGTCGGGCAGCACCATGCTTTGTTTGGCGAGGGTTTTAAGTTCGCTTTCAGGCATATTGATGTCTTTGAGTTTTTTGTTCAGTCCGATTTTGTCAAGGAAGCTGGCAATTTCTGCCGGACTTTTCTTTGCTGCCTCTCTGGGTTCTTCCTGTTTCAGTTTTGGATTGAGCAGACCGGCGAGTTTTGCAAATTCATCGATGGCTGCTTCCCATGTATATTCGGCAAATGCCGGATAAACGATTGCCAGTGCTTCTCCGTGCGCGACATGTGGGTACAGACCACCAATGGCCATGCCCATACCATGGGGCAGCGTAACACCTGCGTTGGCGATGCATAGTCCTGCCAGTGTGTCGGCCCAGGCCATATATGTTCTGTATTCAATGTTTTCGGGTTGTGATATTAGTGTTGGCAGGCATTTGGCGACAATGTTTACTGCTTCCCATGCCAACAGGTTGACATAGGCCCCTGTACCTGGGTTAATTGTGCTTTCGAAAGCATGACAGAGCACATCAAACCCGGTTGTTGCGGTAACGAATTTTGGCGCTGATGCCACCAGTTCCGGATCAACGATGGCTACATCCGGGTACAGGATGTTGTTGTATAACGCTGACTTATCCCGCATTTCTGTATTGGTGACAACGGCTACCTGGGTAACGTGTGATCCGGTGCCTGAAGTGGTTGGTACTGCCACCACGGGGATCAGCTTGTCAGCTTCGGGCTGTGGAGTTTTGAAGAACAGGTAATCCCAGCTGGTTCCTGGGTGGCTTGCTTCAACGGAGATTGCTTTTGCGGCGTCCATGCTTGATCCTCCTCCCAGTCCGATGATCACATCTGCGTTGATCTGGCGCGCCATATTGGCTCCTTCAGTTATACACCCGGTTGTTGGGTTGGGGACAACCCCGTCGAAGTGAGCGCATTCGATATTTTTGGAGGCCAGAATATTTTTCACTTTGCCGTAGAGCTGAGCCAGCGGGGGGACATCCGGGGCGGTAGAGACCAGCAAGGCTTTGCGACCATGCCTTGTCACAACATCAGCCAGTTCATTAACACGTCCTCTTCCAAATAGTATTTCCGTTGTCTGATGATAGTTAAAGTGTTTCATTACAGTAGCATTTTTATGTTTCTTATAAAACGAATATGAAAAGACCATGGCATAACCAGACTCTTTTCAGAAAGAATGGGCCTTTCTTGTTTTGTTTATGAGCGTTTATGCTGCCATCAATAGTACTGTTGTATTTTTTTTATTAATTGCAACATGCAAACAAAAATAAATTATTATGTACCTATTCCATAATTTATAGCTTAAAGCAAATTTACAATTAATTTATTAATAAACTAAAATAAATAATTTTTTTTTACTAACCACTGACTATTTATTTGAAAAATGTCTTTTATTATCTTGTAAAAAACAGTCATAAAAAAATCTTTTTGTCATTCGCATTGTTAACGTAAAAATCATATAATCAGGATTATATTTGTTTATTGTATAAATAACGTCGGTGTTATGACAGAAAAATGCTTATTACTGTTCACACATTAATAATAATGTTCTTAATGCTAATTATATTATTCAAATAAATTTAGGATATTTTATTAATTTTGTTTTGTAAATAAATTTATATCAACTGATGATGCGGATTAATGCAATCACCAGGGTTTTTATCGGCAGGTTTGGCAATGGACGATCATCATCAAAAAAGAACAGCTATGGATAAAAAAAAACCCATTGTAATTGGTTTGGGCGAACTCCTGTGGGATCTGTTTCCAGGAGGGAAACAATTGGGAGGTGCTCCGGCAAACTTCGTCTATCATATTTCCCATATGGATATTGACGGGTATTTGATATCTGCTGTAGGCAACGACAATAACGGCAGAGAGATTATAGAGGCATTAAAAAAGAGGGAAATCGAAACCAGGTATGTTCAAATCCTGGACGGGTATCCAACCGGAACGGTGTCTGTTGCACTTGACAGGGAAGGCAGTCCATCATACACTATACACGAAGGTGTTGCATGGGATCATATCGGGGTAAACGATGATATCCTGAAACTTGTTAAAACAGCCGATGCAATATGTTTTGGTACACTGGCTCAGAGATGCAGCCGTTCAGGAAATAGTATTGAGCGTTTGTTATCCGTTTCGGCAGACAGATGTCTGAAAGTATATGATATTAATTTGCGTCAACAGTATTATTCAAAAGATACAATTGAAACGTCGCTTACATATGCCGATGTTCTGAAAATGAACGAGGATGAACTTAAAGTACTGGGCGAAATGGAACAAATCAGTGGCGACGATACAGATATCATGAAAACCCTTATGTCAAAATACAAGCTAACACTTATTGCACTGACTCGTGGTGCACAGTCCAGCACACTGCTTGGACATGATCAGTTCAGCACAATACCCTCACCCAAAATACAAGTTGCCGATACGGTTGGGGCGGGCGACAGTTTTACTGCGGCTTTGGTTGCAGGATTACTGAAAGGGATGGAAATAAATGATGTTCATAAAAAAGCCGTAGACACAGCAGCCTGGGTTTGCACACAAAATGGTGCCATGCCTGGTTATGGCGTTTATCCCTGTAAAAACGCAAAAAACAAATGACCGTTGCTGAGCTGTTAAGATCAAATGGCCATGAGATTTGACCGGTATAGCCTCATTGGGTGGTTGCCGGAAAAACCGGATTCAACAGACCTTTATACCTGGTTCTTCTCCAATGTTCCTGAAACATTTGAATTGTATGATATGTTCAGTGATCCCGGACAATCAAATGATTTGTCCGGAAAACAACCTGAACGGGTAATGGAGATGTCTGTAAAAATGATCGAATTATTCACAGAGATGAGGGATGAGGGACGGAGCAACCTTTGATTATTTAGGCCAGGATTTGAATGATGATGGCGTATTTTTTTTTAAAAGCCAGATAAGCATACTGTATTATGTTGTTTTTTATTCATTGTTTTCCAGGTACCACCTGTCTCCGGCTCCCGACACCAGGATCACGTTACCGTATGCGGTGAAGTCACCGGTCCGGATAACTGTTTTAACAGTTTTACTTAGCTCTTTTAGTTGGCTGTGATCTACGATTTCAGCCTGCACGGTACCTCCAAAAGCTTTTGAAATATTGGTGAACAAGGTTGGGTTGACCTGCTTGGTTTGGCTGGCAATGATGACTTTTTCAACCGAATGGAATTTGTTAAGCATTGCCAGTATCTCCAGCACCATTGGTTTATTTTCAGAGACAGACAAATCTATTACATCAATACCTGAAGGTATGGCAAATCCTGCATCAGTTACCATCAACAGGTCTCCGTGCCCCTGTTTGGCAAGAGCATAGGCTACTTCCCGGTTAATGCATCCAATTTCATTCATAGGTTTAGATTTTAGCGTGCGCTTAATATTTGTTTTTTATACTGGCAATTGTTTGATTTTTATCCGATAATGGGTCATTCGGCTTATTGATTATTATCAAACAGCCCTTGCCGTCTGAGTTTTATGTTCTGGTTCATTGATACAGGTTAATAAGTCAGACCTGTGTCGTGGTGTTGATTAAGATTTATTTTTCTTGTATATCTCATAGATAAGTTTGGCTGCAAAAAGATCAAAGATGGCACATCCTACGGTTTTGTAAATCCTTGTATTGTTTTCACTCAAGGGCACCTGTTTATTTAACAATTTGCTAATGGGATATATATTATCTGGTGCGATCCATCCGTTTTTCACCGGAGCGATCAGGTCTCCACTCTCTTTCAGACCATCCTCTGTGTCGATAAATAGTTGGTCTGCTGATTTAAATAATTCTTCGGGAAACTCCCTGCAGTCAGGCTTGTATGAACCTACGCCAATGAATGTTTTGTTTAGAAAAAGGTCTTTCCTGTTGTCAAACACAGGCTGTTGTGTATTGGTAGCGGTAATGATCACCTCAGACTGCATGGCTACCTGGTTTGCATCATCTGCCTTGACAACATGTATGCCAGGGTACTTTTCAGCCAGTGTTGCTTTAAACACTTTGAATGCTTCAATGCTCCGGTCGTACGCCCAAATCTGCTCAATATTTCTTGTCCGGCAAGCGAACACAGCCTGGTAAATTCCCTGAAATCCTGTTCCTACTATGCCAAGGGTTTGTATACCTGAAGGGGCAAGGACTTTTAATCCTGCCGCACTGACTGCAGCTGTTCGCATGGCAGTAATGATGCGGCCATCCATTATTGCCAAAGGTTCTCCTGTTTCCGCATTATTTAAAACAACCATTCCGTAGATGGAAGGCTTGTCAATTAATTGATTATCAGGGCAGAATGAAACAAGTTTTGTTGACCAGTATCCCCTGCTGATGCATGGCATCAGCAAATAGGTATTTTGTTCCAGATCCAGATGCATTCTGGCAGGCATCAGGTAGCTGTCAGACCCGCATGTTTTTAATGCCACCTCCATAGCACCTATCCATTGGTCAATCCCTGCTGTTTGTTCTATGGATGCAAAATCAAAAATCTTCATACTTTTTTAATTACAACATGTAAACAAATTAAAAAAAAGAAATTAATTTACCGGTTTTATATGGTAAAAACAAAAATACAATTATTTTTTTATTAAAATAAAATAAATAAACTATTTTTTTAAAAAAGTTATAAAAAAGGCCAAAATACAAATTATTGTCATAATAAAATATTATATGACAGCAATATATAGTAATAATAGTGCCTGTCCATAAAGCCAGGTGTCCATACTATAATGTCCGGGTTCAAGGCTTGCGCATTTTTGAAAACCAAGGATTTGCTCTTGTAAAAACCTGTCTTCATAAAAAGCATAACGCAGAAACCGGATAGTGAGACAGACACTAAATAGCTTGCAGAATAGTTTTTTCCAGGAAAGGAATATATGAGTAGTTATGCTGGTCGTGTTTTTTTTGTAGGTGGGTTGTTGTATTTAATTAATTACCTTGTGTGATAAATAAAAATCAAGAATATTTTCCGGGGACTTGTTTTCATTATTTATTTTATTATTTTTGCTGTGTAATTATTTGATAACAAATCTTAATTCTACGGCTATGCAGGTATCGGTTTTGGATTCGCTGATCATATTCATATATCTTATAGGTATATTGGTTGTCGGTGTTTTGGCAGCCAGGCGAAAAAAAATGGACAGTACAAATTATTTTCTTGCGGGAAGGAGTTTGAACTGGGTTTTAATTGGGGCAGCGTTGTTTGCTTCAAACATATCAACCATTCATCTGGTCGGGTTGGCTGCCTCCGGGTACAATGAAGGATTTGTATGGGGTAATTTTGAATGGCTTGCCGCCATCACCCTGATTTTGCTCGGATTGGTTTTTGCCCCGTTTTACTTTAAAAATAAAATATCTACACTACCTGAGTTTCTCGAGAAACGCTATGGGCCTGAGTCAAGATCAATACTGGCATTTATTGCGGTTATTGGTGCACTGTTTGTCCATATAGGCATGAGCTTGTATGCAGGAGCCGTGATTTTTCAGACCTTTTTTGGCATCGATGTGGTGTATTCAATATTAATTGTATCACTTGTTACAGCTATTTATACTGCTCTTGGCGGTTTAAAGGCAGTTGTTGTTACAGAATCGTTACAAACAGTGATACTGATCATTGGAGCATTTATTCTGACCCTTATTGCCATAACTGTACTGCCTGACTTTGGAATTGACAGTCTTGAGGCATTTAAGGAAAGGCTTAAACCGGGTCAGTTAACGATGTTGCATAGCCGGGAGTCAGTTGCCATGTTTGGCGAAGAGGGACGTGTTCATGGCTTGACATGGTATGCTTGTCTGTTGGGATATCCGATACTTGGATTATGGTATTGGTGTTCAGACCAGACTATTGTGCAGCGTGTTCTGGGCGCGAGAACGATGAAGGATGCCCAGCTGGGTCCGATAATGGCTGGTTTTCTTAAAATATTGCCGGTGTTTATCCTTGTATTGCCAGGGGTAATTGCCTATGTCTTATTTAAGGATATTATTGGCACCGATGCAAACCAAGCATTGCCTGTAATGATCACACAGCTGTTGCCAACCGGACTGGTTGGGATAATGGCTGCTTCTTTGCTTGCTGCTTTGATGAGTACAATAGCCGCATCACTGACCAGTTGCGGAACACTTGTTGCCGTCGATATAGTGAAACGTATCAAGCCAGATGTTAAGGACTCAAGTCTTATAAAGGCAGGCAGAATAACGATTGTAATTGTGATGATCCTGGCTATTGCTTGGTCTACGCAAGGGGGCCAGTTTTCCAGCATATTTGAGGCGATCAACAAGATTGCGGCAGCCATAGCTCCACCTGTATCGGTTGTCTTTTTGTTCGGTGTTTTTTCTAAAAGGGGCAGCAGGAAAGCTGCATTCTATACACTCATAATTGGTTTGATAATCGGTGTTACGGCATTTTGTATTGACTTTGAGCCAATAAGCGGTTATATGTATTTAAGTAAAGGATTGGGAATTCCGTTTATGATGCAGGCATGGTGGTCTTTCGTAATATGCACGGTTATTTACTTTGCAATCAGCTATCAAACACAAAGGCCTTCGGAAGAGGTCATTAAAAATTATACCTGGGACAACCCATGGTCGGTAATTACCAAAGAACCGTTCAAGGGCATATCTGATCCAAGACTGTGGGCACTTATCCTGCTTCTGACTCTGGTTGTGTTGTTCAGTATTTTCTGAATCTGCCCCAGCCATCATAAATTCATATAATTGAACGAAATGTTTTAATACAATGAGAAAAAAATAAGCCTATGCGACAAGCAATAATGACATCACCCGGAAAGATTGAGTTCAAACATGTGGATAATCCGGCTGCTCCCGGACCCGGTGAGATTCTCCTTAAGGTAAGAAGAATTGGCATTTGCGGATCGGATATACATGTGTATCATGGCAAACATCCTTTTACTTCCTATCCGATTGTTCAGGGACATGAATATAGTGGGGAAGTGGTATCTGCAGGCAGCCAGGTTAACCTGGTCAAGCCAGGGGATAAAGTAAGCGGAAGGCCACAGCTGGTATGTGGGGAGTGCAATCCGTGCAGGCGAAACCAGTATAATGTTTGTGAAAAACTGAAGGTACAGGGTTTTCAAGCCAATGGATGTGCCCAGGATTTTTTTGTAATTCCGGAAGAACGAGCCGTTAAGATTCCAGACAGTATGGGGTTTAATGAAGGTGCATTTATAGAACCATTGGCTGTAGGCGCCCATTCAACAAGAGTGCCTTCAAGTATAAAAGGCAAAAATGTTGTGGTATTTGGTGGTGGCACAATCGGAAACATCGTTGCACAGTTTGTCCGGGCAAAAGGGGCGGCTAAGGTTATGGTATCGGATCCGATTGATTTTAAACTTGTCAAAGCAAAAGAATGCGGTATAGAGTATGTTCATAATCCAATGAATGAGGACTTTAAAGATTGCATTAAAAGGGTTTTTGGTAACGAAGGGTTTCAGTTGGCCTTCGAAGCTGCTGGTGCCGAATCACCTATCCTCGACGCTGTTCATCACATTGAAAATGGATCGGAAATAATTATCCTGGGAGTATTCGATAAACCAGCGAGGATACATATGTCTTATGTCTGTGAACGGGAGCTGAAGATACTGGGATCTATGATGTATACACATGAGGATTACCTGGAAGCGGTTGATTATTTATCCAAAGGCTTGATCAATATTGGACCGCTGATCTCAAAGGAATTTCCCTTTGAAGATTATGAGGCTGCTTACAGGTATATCGATGAGAAGGGTGATGAATGTTTGAAGGTTCTGATCAATATGGATGCTCATGAATAACAATCACGGTCATATACCTGCCGGATGATAGGGTTATGGTGATCTTGGCTGTCACGGGAATCCCTACCTGCAAACACCGGTAATGGACCAGTTATATGATGAAAGTGTACGTTTAACCAATTATCATGTTGATCCCAGCTCATAACCCACCAGGGCAGCGTTACTCACAGGCAGCTATGCTTCCCGCGCTGGGGTTTGGCATACAATAAGTGGCCGCTCATTGATGCGGGAGGATATGATAACCATGACAGATGTGTTTGGCTACAATGGATATGAAACAGCTGTTTTTGGAAAATGGCATATTGGGGAAAGCTTTCCCTTCAGACCAATGGACCGTGGTTTTGACAAGTCGATCGTACATGGCGGCGGAGTTGTCGGTTCCCTGGCCGATTACTGGGGTAACTCCTATTATGATGACACCTATAGTCATAACGGTGATTTTCAAAAATTTAAGGGGTATTGCAATACTGTATGGTTTTCAGAAGCAACACGGTTTATCAGGGAAAACAAGGATCGGCCGTTTTTTGTCTACCTGTCTACCAATCTCCCACATGAACCTCTGTTGGTTGATGAAGAGTACGTGGAGCCATACAGGGATATGGTGTCGGACAGACTGGCCCGTTATTATGGTATGCTTTCCAAACTGGATGAGGACCTCGGTGTTTTCCTTAATGAACTTGACGAAATGGGACTTGCCGAAGAAACAATTATCATCTTTAAGGGCGATAATGGTCCGTGCCCCTGGTTTGGCGGCATCATAATGGATTTTGAAACAGGATTTGTAAAGGAAGGATATACTGCGGGTATGAGGGGAGGTAAAATATGGGGCTATGAAAACGCCCACAGGGTACACAATTTTATTCGATGGCCTGGTGGTGGAATTTCAGAGGGCAGGGACGTAAACGCATTGTCGGCGCATATTGATCTGATGCCTGCACTGATTGATCTGTGCGCAACGGAGAAAATATTTGGGTAATTCATGTGGCCCGGGATGGTAAGTATAAAGTTACATTAAAAAGATGGCCAAAGGAGTCGGGGAAAAGAATAGTAGAGAACCGTGACGGAGATCAGCTATTGCCTGTTGAATCAGCTAACCTAATAATTGGCAATCTGTCACTAAGCGTTGAATATGTGGGTCAGGCCAATGAAGAGGCCGTTAAAAACTACAACCCCTCTTCACCGCACAGTGTATTACGAGATCAATAATTTTTTTTGTGCGATAGATAAGGGTGTTGAACGAATTTCATTTATTAACAATTAAAGACATTTTTCGATGAAAAAATTGTTTTTGCTTTTACTTTTATTGCTTTTTATCCCAGAGATCTTTGCAGCACAAAGAGAGGGCACAAAAACCTTAACGCTCGAAAAGATTTACCAGAAAGGATTATTCCCAACCAAAGGAATTCCACCCGTTCATTGGTTGCCTGATGGTTCGGCCTATATCATTGTGGAGGACAATGATGAAAATGGTGGTCATGACCTGGTTCAATATGATCCTGCCACGGGTCACAGGGAGGTATTGGTTGGTTCATCTGAACTGATCCCTGCAGGCGAAACAGAACCCCTCAGTGTATCAAATTTTTTCTGGTCTGATGATAAGGAAAAACTCCTTATATTTACAAATACAGTCAGGGTTTGGCGGTTCCACACGAGGGGTGACTACTGGGTACTAAACCGATCAACCGGCGAATTAAACCAGCTAGGAGCAAGACTGGCGCCTTCTTCATTAATGTTTGCCAAGTTTTCTCCCGATGGGAACCGGGTGGCTTATGTCAGTGAACACAATTTATTTGTCGAGGACCTCTCCGGTCATTCAATCACACAACTTACCTATGATGGCGGTGACCGCTTTATTAACGGTACGTTTGACTGGGTGTACGAAGAAGATTGGGGTTGTCGTGACGGCTTCAGATGGAGTCCGGATGGCAGTTACATTGCCTATTGGCATTCTGATACCGAAGGTACCGGCACTTTTTACATGATAAACAACATTGATTCAATATATTCGACCCTTATTCCTTTGCCCTATCCTAAGGCTGGTACTGCAAATTCTTCAGTAAAGGTTGGGGTGGTCGATGCTGGGGGGGGTGAAACGCGTTGGTTTGACCTCCCTGGTGACCCAAGAAACAATTACCTGATCAGGATGGACTTCATTCCGGGATCGAACGAGTTAATGATCCAGCAAATGAATCGTTTACAAAACAGAAATACAGTATGGGTTGGTAATGCCGAATCAATGGAACTGAACACAATTCTAGTAGAAACAGATGATGCATGGGTTGATGTTCATGATAATACGGTATGGCTCGAAAAAGTTAGTCATTTTACATGGACAAGCGAGCGCGATGGTTGGCGCCATTTATATCTGGTATCGCGCGATGGTTCGACCATTCAACCCATTACCAAAGGGGCGTTTGATGTGATAAGTATACAACATATAGATACAGATGGTGGTTATGTCTATTATATTGCTAGTCCTGATAACTATACACAAAGGTATTTGTACAGAAGCAGGCTGGACGGACAAGGTGATCGTGAACGGATCAGCCCGCATGATATGCCGGGCCAGCATCGATACCAGATATCGCCCAATGCACAATTTGCCATTCATACTTATGAAAACACCTCCATTCCCCCCGTTATCTCACTGGTTTCATTGCCCGATCATCAACGTATCAGGGTTTTTCAGGAGAACCAGGACCTAAGGGAGACACTGCAGGATTACGATCTGGTTGCCAAGGAATTTTTTAGGGTTGATATTGGAGACGTTGAGCTGGATGCCTGGATGATCAAACCTTCGGATTTTGATCCGGAGCGAAAGTATCCGCTGATTTTTTATGTGTACGGTGAACCTGCAGCAGCTACAGTGCAGGATAGTTGGGGCGGGGGCGACCTGTGGCACCAATATCTTGCCCGTCAGGGTTATATTGTGATCAGTATTGATAACCGTGGTACAAGGACTCCCAGAGGAAGGGACTGGCGTAAGGTGATTTATGGTCAAATTGGTATTCTTGCAGCTTATGATCAGGCCGATGCTGCAAAAAAAATATTTGAAACCTTCCCGTTTATTGACCAGGACCGTGTGGGCATGTGGGGATGGAGTGGAGGCGGACAAATGACATTGAATTGTATGTTCAGGTATCCTGAAATATATAAAGCGGGTATTGCCATTGCATTTGTTTCGCATCAGAAGCTCTACAATACCGTTTATCAGGAACGTTATATGGGGCTGCCCCAGGAAAACGTGACAGGATACCGGTATGGGTCACCCATTACCCACGCATCCAACCTGGAGGGGGAGTTATTGCTGATGCATGGTACCGCTGATGACAATGTTCATTATCAAAGTTTAGAAATGCTCGTTGATGAATTGATCAAGCATGGAAAAATGTTTGACATGATTTCTTACCCTATGAGGGCCCATGGTATCAGAGAGAGAAAAAATACCACCTACCATCTGCGCAGGTCAATGATGAGGTTCTGGGAGCGTGTCCTGCCTCCAGGACCCAGATAACGACAATATCCGGATTTAAAAATGGGTGTGTTATGAATCTTTTTTCTGTTTTCCGGGCAATTTGAAGTTGATCACTTCATCGAGGATCAGTCCGACAGACCCGTAGATTGCTGCTTTGTCGAGGTAGGTTGCAGGGAGCAGGTTGAGTTTTGTTGACCTGTGATTGAAGACGTGCGAGTTGACTGACTTTTCCATATTATTCCAGAAGGCTGGTCCGTTAAGCGAAACTCCTCCCCCGATAAATATTGCCTGTGGGTTGAATACATTTACCAGTCCTGCAATGGAAGATCCCAGGTACTCTGTGCTTTCCCTGAAGGTTTCAATGGCAACGGAGTCATTCATGCTGTATGCTTCGGCGACCATTTTGGCATCAATGGCCTGGAAATTTCCTTCACACAGATCAACGAGCTTGCTTTTTTTACCACTTTTTATTTTTCGTACTGCTCTTTTTGCGATGGCTTCTCCCGAGGCATATGCTGTAAGGCAGGTGTTTTTCCCACAGGTACACTTTTCGAGTCCGTCTCCGCATACCGGGATATGGCCAAATTCGCCGGCCATACCATCTGTTCCGTAAAATAGTTTTTTGTTCAATACAATGCCTGCCCCAATGCCAAATCCCACGTTGATCATGATGAAGTCGTTGTATTCTTCACCTTTCCCGAATTTAAGTTCTCCGAAAGCCATCACTCTGCTGACGTTATCAAACAGGTGGGGTAACCCGATCTTTTTGCTTAGCAGTTCTCTGGCGTTAATGTTTCTCCAGTTAAAAGCCGGTGAGTATTCGACAATACCCGTTGAGGTGTTTACAATTCCTGCAATTGCCAGACCCACACCCATGATTTTTGTGTTGTCTACCAGTGTTGTATTCCTAAGTTTTTCAACAACATCGCATACTTTGTCGAAGACGTATTCCGGACTTTTATGCGCTTCTGTGACAACTTCAATTTCTTTGTAAACATCCATTTCCAGGTTTGCCAGTACACCACGAATATAGGTTGTTCCGAGGTCGATGCCGATTGCATATTTATTATGCCCCTTAAAGAAGAGAGATTTTCTGGGTCGACCTTTGGGGAGACTCCGGTGACCTTTTTCTTCAACCATGTCTTCTTTCAACAACGATTCGATGATCCTTGTGATGGTTGCACTGCTGTATCCTGAGATTCTGGCAATTTCATTCCTGGAGATACCGGGATTTTTATACACTATCTTTAATATTGTTGCATTGGTGACATTGTTTAAATGCTCGGGAACAAATGAAGGTATAGCGGGTGTTTTCATGCGCTTGGCCGGAACGGCATTTTAATATTTGACTGTTTCCTGAGAAAGGCTTACCAAAAATGAATTAAGAGTGAGCCGGGGAATTTATTTTTCTGCAAAAATAAGTAAATATCCTCAATAAAAAACAATTATCTGCGTAAGAAAAGCGAGTTGTGCTTCTCTATATAAAACATTTTTTATAAATGATTTAAGGGTTATAGTTTGCACTGGCCTGACAGGCCAGCGCAAACTATAATTTTATAATGAATTATAATGCGAACCCGATATCTTCTGTTTCTCCAGCTTTCAGGTCGACATTCCGGCTTTTATCGAATAGTTGCAGTGTTATTGACTGGTCTATGGCAGACACCAGGCTGAGATTTACCTGGTCTTCATTCCATTGAAGGCTGTTGATCGTAACCTGGCCCCTGCACGACACTCCCTGGATTTCCCCTGCCGGCCATACCTCTGGCAGTGCCGGGAGCAGCCTGATCACCCCTGGTTCTGATGCTACC
>PWKN01000190.1 GCA_003559735.1 Bacteroidales bacterium
ATTGTATTTCCAGGGAAGTGGCAACTATGTAAAGGTGGTGGGCAAGACAGAAAAGGCCATTCTTGTGCTTGACAAAATGAGCGAATTGATGGAAAAACTTCCCGCCGACCTTTTTATGCGGGTCCATAAGTCCTATATCCTCAACCTTAAGCATATCAAACAGTTTCAGGGAAATATGATAAAGGTGGATGATTTGGAAATCCCCCTGGGTCAATCATACAAAGAGGAATTTCTGAAAAGGATAGAAGGCAAATGAAAAAATCGAAAGCAGCTCATGCACATAATGGAAGTACTCACAACGGATAAAAACACCATCCAAATGGCGCTTAATTCTGGCTTCAAGGATTTTGAAGATGCCCTGCTTGGTTCGTCAATGAATCCCATACTCCCAATAGCCTGTCATAGGCCTCCTGCGCCTCTTTTTCTGACATATCAGCTAATTTTTCCATGGGAAGGTTGCGGCAGTCATAGAGAGAACTGTCCTGACTGTGAAACCGCCATTGTCCGTCAAAAACAAAATGCCGGCCGTTGATCCCCCCTGTCACCAAACCATCCCGAATTCTCCTGGGCCCATCTGCCTCCGTACCATTATCACCTATGAATATAATGATCGTGTTTTTACCAAGTCCGAGACTATCGATGGCATTCAACAACTTGCCGATCTGAAGGTCCATGTAATTGATCATGTGATCAAGACTGGGCTCCCGTCCCAGCTGGATATCCAATGGGGTTTCAACAATGGGTGTATGAGGCAAAACCATATTGTGATGGATGCAAAAAGGCTGGTTTCTTTTGGAAGCTTTTGCCATTTCGTTTATCACATATTCAGTAACTTAAATATCCAAATTGAAATTTGAGCGCCGGGATTCACCCGGTTTTTTGAACAAAGGCTATTCAAAGTGGCCAATTTGGTTTAACTCCACCCTTGAATACTTTGTATCCTTTGTCCTTTTGGCATAAATGCCACTGAATTTACTCGTTTATGAGCTACTTGAACGTACCTCGCCCATACACCCTCGTGTTGGTTCTCATGTTTTCCTCCTTTCTTTGTTTTTAGGCCACCTCGATAAGCCTGTCAAGCTCTTCCCAGTCGGCTTTATAAAAATGGTGTTCATACATTTTAAGTTCTATCTGATGCCCACTCCTGGTTATTTTGGCAGGCACTGCAATAAACCAACCGATAAAACTGCACAGAGAGCCAGGTGAAATCCGGTTGTTCTACAATGGCAAAGGGGCCCTTCAATATAGTGCTTCCTGATTGTGAATCGGATCCATTCTCCCATTTAAAGGAGATGATGTCGGGATGGAACATATGATTTTATAACCCTTTTTATAAACATAATTTGGGTCAGGCCGGGTATTTGTATCGTCGTGGAAATGAGCCGTACGCTAATCGCTCCTGATGAATGCAGACACAAAGGTGTATTCCCTTCCAATGATCCGAACGACATAGATGCCGGCTGGCAGGTTCGACACATCTATTCCTTCTGTACCATGGCATGCGGGCCTTAGCAACACATTTCCGGTCACATCCACCACCTCAATGCCGACACAATCCCGCTCTTCCAGTCCCTGAATAAATAACCTTGCAGAAACGGGGTTTGGGTACAAAACCATTCCACGATGATTCCCATCAAAGGCAGCAGAGGAAGGCGTTTCGCCAGAAGGCCTGATAACCAGCTCAAAAGTGTTGTTATCGCCAACAGCCGGGTAATATCCACCCTGTGGGTTCACCAGTTCAAACACAAGGGTATCATTCTCGGTCATATAGATATCGGTCAGCGTCAGGTTCAACGATTCAATGTGCATATCACCACCGGTATCATCAGGAAACACGATATGCTGCTGCGTAAAGCCATTGATATGGTCAGGATTTCCTTTTTTCAATTTCAAAGTTACTGAGGTCGGATCACCGTCTATGCCATTCTGCAATACCACCGGCAACTGATAACTTTCCTGGTTGGCCCGTATCCTTCTTCTGGCAGCAGAAAACCGTTGAAACTCAACAAAGGTGGAGATGGGTCTTCCGGTTTTTGTCACGACCAGGTTGGTCAGATAAAAGTTTCTCTCCACATTGTTGCCATGGTAATAAAACCGCAGGGCATTCATCTGCTCATACCACTTGTAAGCGGGCGGCATGGATTCTTCGCTGGTCTCATGAACAGTATTGATGAAATGAATGTTGCTTTCATTGGTGGGTATGGCCATAAAAACGATCTCCTCGTCGGCCTCAGGGCCCTGTTCGGCATCGCGCCAGTACAAATGCATCATTTGCTCAGCAATGACCCAGGTGTACCGTTTCCATTTGGAAACAGATGCAAATGGTCCGCCGTCAAACCGCTTGGAATAGGGCACCTTTGGATAATTGTCTGTCAGCGGATACAGATCCAGGTTTTCATGGTCGCCGGCGTTCATGTTATAGTAATACCTGCCGGCGCCCGAATTCCAGCCAGGGTAAACATCATACGCGCCACCATAAGAGAGGGCCGGACCATAGTTGCCGGAAAATATCCAGATGTGATAAGCGGGCTGACCGAACATGTCAGCACTGCCATACATATTGTAGATGTTCGACAATTCCGGATCTTCATACTGGGCCCTCCATGCCTGCAAATCTACAGGTGCATTGTCGAGCTGTATGCCATTTGACGGCAATCCGTCGACCAGCGCAACATTAAGCCTGCCAGCCTCACCAGAGCCCCTGACCACATCAAACATCAGATCAAACTCAATCCGGATGGTGTCGCCTGGGTCCCTGATGATGCTTCTGGGAAAAACATAGTCAAAACAGTCGAACGCACCCGTGATCCAATTTGGCCATCCATTGGCCAAAATGGTGTCTGATGAAGTAACAGCAGGAAACTCCAGGCCGCTGTTGTCTGCTTTACTGGTGATCTTGTATGCCCTGACAGGGGCATCATAGCCCTCAGGCAATACCAGGTAGTTGTTGTCAATGAACCTTATACCGTCGGTGATACTGTCAATCAACACCACCGAATACTGACCCTGACTGAGAAGGGGTAAAATCATCACACATATGCATAAAAGTCGTCTTTTCATGTGTACTTTTTTGGTTATTCGGAATGTTTATCCAAAAATACAACCTGACAATGACTTTACACATGACAGGAATCTCATTTATACGGGATTCATGTAACTTTCGTTTTTATTTTCCGGCAATTGAATTACTTGACATTGACTTATGCCTGCAGCTTCATACCCTGTAATTTTCACCCTATTTTTGTCACTATTAAGAAAAACACAATGATTCACTTCTTAAAAACAGACATCATGAACAAAATCAAAACTGTATTTTTCTTGTTGATAATCAGCCTTTTCATCAACCCGGTTTCGGCACAGCTATTATGGAAGGTTTAAGGGATTCGCATGCGCGCATTCTAAAAATACATAAAGCGCCCATGTTGAAGATTTTGACATACAGGGGGATGATTATACAAACCCGAGGTTGGAAGTTAGAGGTTTGAGATTAGAAATCCAGGGTGGGTTGTAATTTGTGGTGTACCTGCGGGGACAAAAACTAGCTAACCCGTTCAGGTGTTGTCAACCGGTTCAGCAAGCGGAAGAAGTCCTCATCAAAAGGCTGCATCCATAGAAATGACAGCGGGATGTCGGGGTATGCCTGTTCGAAAACCTTATACTTTTTCCTGTTCACCTGTTGCTTGTCATATTTCACCTCAATGGCTTTTGGCACCGGGCCGCTATGACAAACAAAATCTACTTCGTTGCCATCGGCAGTACGCCAATATTTGATGGCATCAAAGCCATGCGCTTCAGCCAGG
>PWKN01000238.1 GCA_003559735.1 Bacteroidales bacterium
CTTGCGCCAGGAACTTCCAGCTTGCGTTAGCAACTGGAAGCTTCCGTTTACCGGAAGCTGGAAGCTTCCGGGTAATTCACCCGTTTTTGCCGGAAGCTGGAAGTCCCTTCGGGAGCTTCCAGTTCCTTCGGCCGGAAGGGGATGCAGGTTATGAAAGAATGTCATATACTAAGCCGGCAAAATGCCAAATTGTCCCAAATAATAAACATACGGTAAATTGGTGTGTGTTTTGATGCAGGGGTGAAATAAACTATTGATGGATAATAAATTAAAACATATATAAAGGAATAATCATGAACTTTGATCGATTAACCATAAAGTCGCAGGAGGCCATACAGAAGGCACAGGAAATGGCCTTGTCTTACGGGCATCAGGCAATTGAAAACGGACATCTGTTCAAAGCAGTCCTGACGGTCGATGACCATGTTGTACCCTACTTACTGAAGAAGAACAATATTTCCCTGTCACCCATACAGCAAACACTTGACCGGATAATTAACAGGTATCCTGTGGTCGATGGAGGGGAGCCTTACCTGGCAGGCTCGGTGAAAAAAACATTGCAATCGGCCCTGACAACCATCAGGGAGTTTGGTGATGAGTATATCTCACTGGAACACCTGTTGCTCGGAATGCTATCGGGCAATGATGATATTTCACAAATCCTGAAGGATAGCGGTTTGACGGTTAAGGGACTAAAGGAAGCCATCAGGGAGCTGCGGCAGGGGAGCAAAGCAGATAGCCAGTCGGCTGAGGAACGGTTCAATGCATTGAATAAGTATGCCAATAACTTGAATGAACTTGCTTTGTCGGGCAAGCTTGATCCGGTTATCGGCCGTGATGAAGAGATTCGGCGCATACTGCAGATACTCTCGCGGCGAACCAAAAACAATCCGATCCTTATTGGGGAACCCGGTGTCGGAAAGACTGCCATAGCAGAAGGACTGGCGCACCGTATCATCAATGGGGATGTGCCCGAAAACCTGAAGTCAAAGGTCATTTTTTCGCTGGATATGGGTGCCCTGATTGCAGGGGCCAAATACAAGGGGGAGTTTTAAGAGCGGATCAAAGCGGTTGTAAAGGAGGTCGTCTCATCTGACGGAGAGTATGTCCTGTTTATCGATGAGATCCACACCCTTGTCGGGGCCGGAGCTGCGGGCGAAGGGGCAATGGATGCGGCCAATATACTTAAGCCGGCCCTTGCCAAAGGAGAACTGAGGGCAGTTGGGGCCACTACACTGAAAGAATACCAGCGTTATTTTGAGAAAGATAAGGCCCTCGAGCGCCGCTTCCAGATTGTTACTGTTGATGAGCCTGCCAAAGCTGATGCAATAAGCATCTTGCGCGGACTGAAGGAGCGGTATGAGACCCATCACCAGGTGCGTATCAGGGATGAAGCAATCATCGCAGCGGTCGATCTCTCCCATCGCTATATCACTGACCGTTTTTTACCGGATAAAGCAATCGACCTGATCGATGAAGCTGCATCAAAACTCAGACTGGAAATGAATTCTGTTCCGGAGGAACTCGATGAAGCAGAAAGAAAGATCAGACAGCTGGAGATTGAAAGAGAAGCGATTAAGAGAGAGAAAGATGAAGTCAAACTCGAGCTGCTTACAGAAGAACTGGCCAACCTGCAGGATGAAAAGAATAAACTGAAGGCCAAATGGCAAAGCGAGAAGTCCGTCGTGGATGAGATCCAGAAACACAAGGCAGCCATTGAGCAGTTCCGCTTTGAAGCCGAGCAGGCAGAGCGGGCAGGTGACTTTGGAAAGGTGGCCGAATTGCGCTACGGGCGGATTAAAGAGTCAGAAGAAACACTGCAGAAGCTGCACAAAAAGCTGCAGGCTATGCAATCTGAGACAGCATTGATCAAAGAAGAGGTGAGTGCCGAAGATATCGCTGATGTGGTTTCGCGGTGGACAGGCATACCGGTGAGCAGAATGTTGCAGAGCGAAAGAGAAAAATTGCTTCAATTGGAAAACGAATTGCACAAGCGTGTCGTGGGACAGGATGAGGCGATTGCGGCCGTTTCTGATGCCATCCGACGCAGCAGGGCCGGATTGCAGGACCCTAAAAGGCCGGTCGGGTCTTTTATTTTCCTTGGGACAACCGGAGTGGGGAAAACGGAACTGGCAAAAGCACTTGCTGCATTTCTGTTTAACGACGAAAATGCCATGGTGCGCATAGACATGTCTGAATACCAGGAAAGACATGCGGTAAGCAGACTGATCGGTGCACCTCCGGGATATGTGGGGTATGAGGAAAGTGGCCAACTGACTGAGTCTGTCAGACGAAAACCATACTCTGTCATTCTGCTCGATGAGATTGAAAAAGCACATCCCGATGTGTTCAATATATTGCTGCAGGTACTTGAAGATGGCAGGCTGACGGACAATAAAGGCCGGACCGCCGATTTCAGGAACACCATCATCATCATGACATCCAACATTGGCTCAGGACTTGTCCAGGAAAAACTGGAAAGCATGACGGACGAAAACAGGGAACATGTGATTGACCAGTGCCGCCTTGAAGTACTGGCCCTGCTGAAACAGTCAATCAGGCCGGAGTTCCTTAACAGGATCGATGAGACCATTATGTTTAAGCCGTTAACAAGAGAGGAAATAAAGGATATTGTGCGCCTGCAGATGCTTTATGTGAAGGATATGCTGAAGGAACACAATATAACCATAGAACTCAGTCAGGATGCCATAAACTGGATAGCCGATGCAGGCTTTGATCCTCAGTTTGGAGCGAGACCGTTGAAAAGACTCATCCAAAAGAGCCTGCTGAACAAGCTGTCAATGGAAATACTGTCTGATGCAATTAAACCGGGCAATCACGTGCTTGCTGAAAAAGATGGCAATGGCCTTGCCTTCAAAGTCAGGTAAAAATGGTATTTTTGACAAAAACCGGTAACTGTTGAATACATCCCTTTTTATAGCAAGAAAAATTAGTGGTGACAAGGCATCCAAGAGCTTTACTTCACTGATCAAACAAATTGCCATTGTCAGTATTGCCCTTGGACTCGCTGTGATGATCATCTCCATGGCAGTGGTAACGGGCTTCCAGAATGAAATCAGGGATAAAGCCATCGGCTTTGGCGGCCATATCCAAATTACGAACTTCGATTATAATGTCTCATTTGAGGCACAACCCATTAGCAGCCGGCAGGACTTTACTGATGATGTGATGGCTATTGAAGGGGTAAGGCATATCCAGGTGTTTGCCACAAAACCCGGTATCATCAAAACAGATGAAGATATTCATGGCGTGATCATGAAAGGCGTTGGGTCTGACTTTGACTGGTCGTTTTTTTCTGACCGGCTGGTCAGGGGAAACATCCTGCAAATTGAAGAAGAAGTGCGCTCTGATGGAGTCCTGATCTCTTCCCTGATATCATCCAGACTGCGTCTGGATGTGGGTGATGATGTCTTTATTTATTTTATTCAGGACCCGCCACGTATCAGGAGACTTACGGTTGCAGGAATCTACGATACCGGACTGGAAGAGCTGGACAGGATCTTCGTGATGGGTGACATCCGTCATATTCAACGGTTAAATGACTGGGAGCCACATCAGATCGGTGGATTTGAAGTGTTGGTTGCAGGGTTTGATGTAATCGGTGCTGTCAGTGATAAAATATTTGACGTGATCCCGTATTACCTGGATGCAAAAAGCATCAGGGATCTCTATCCGCAAATATTTGACTGGCTTGCACTGCTCGATATGAATGTTTATGTGATTATCGTGCTGATGATTATGGTGGCAGGCATCAACATGATCACCACATTGCTTATATCAGTGCTGGAAAAAACAAATGCAATCGGCATACTGAAAGCAGTGGGAGCGCCCAATTCAATGATCAGAAAAGTCTTCTTATGGCATGCTGCAATGCTCATATCAAAAGGTCTGCTTTGGGGCAACCTGATTGGCATCCTGTTGTGTGTCATCCAATGGCAATGGGGATTGATCACTTTGTCACCCGAATCATATTATGTAACAGAAGTGCCGGTGAACCTGCAGTTGCACCACATATTGCTGCTCAATGCCGGAACAATGCTGACCTGTCTGGTTATGCTGATCATGCCATCGTATATCGTAACACGAATATCTCCGGTAAAGGCGATCATTTTCAGATAATTGCCGTAATGTGAAGAGGCGACAGGGTTAGATGCCGGCGATAATAACAGGCTTACATGGTGTGATGATATAATGCAGCAGATGATCAAAACAACGCAATGCCAATACCAATTATATAATGCCTGGGCCTGCTGTCGAAATCAAAAAATTCATCACCAATCTGTATCCCGGTACCGAAATTGGTCAGATTGTCTTCAAACCGGAAGTCAATGATCAGGTTGCCAATTTTCAAACCAGCCATTACCTGGTAACTCATCGTGGTATCGCTGTATTCGAAAGAAAAGTTCTCTACATGTTTCCGGGTGTTGTCGAGTAAGAAATTCGCTACCGGTCCAATGCCCAGGTAAAACGGACCGAGATTGGTGCCGATGGTGAAAGGGATCTTCAAATGACTGTATAACTGGGTAAACTCCCTGACCGGCTCACCACCCATATTGGTGCGTACCGTCATTTTTTGTCCGGTTTCGGAGTAGAGGATTTCCGGCATGATAAACATGTTTCCGGCAGAAAGACGGCCGAAGAGTCCGAAATGAAACCCCGTATAAGAATCGGGCAATACAACCAATTCATGATCAATCAGCTGAAAATCCTTATAAGCCGGAATGGAAGAGAAGTTTATCCCACCCCTGATGCCCAGTTCAACTGATCCTGCGTATACCCTGCTCATGGTCAGGAAAGCAAGTACTGCTATTAAACCGAGTTTTTTCATGACCTTTCTGTTTTTGTTTGTTTTCAGAAAGTAAGCAGAAGGGTCAGTACCTGTCAGGCAGTGCTCAGAATTTTCATTTTTTCTTTTAAAACACTGATCTCGCCCCGTGCCTTATCGATCTTCTCCTCGAACTCCGCTTTCAGAATATCTGCTTTTTTAGAAGACGCAAAAAACCCAATATTATTTTCCAATACCTTAATATCAGACTCAAGATGTTTGATTCTGTTGTTTAGCATATTGCGCTCTTTCTGTATGATATTGCCGGCGTTGGGAGTACTTTTTAGGTTTTCAATTTTAGACCGGAACGACAGGGTGTTTTGTGCTTTTTTGCTGATATTCAGCACTTCAAATTGGTGGTCGATGGCTTTTCTGAATTCGCTTTGTATCTTATCCTTTTGTTTAATGGGCACATGGCCAATATCCATCCACTTGCGCTGAAAGTCTTTCAGAATATTCAGGTTTTCCTTATTGTCGTCAGTATATGAATATGTTTTTACCTCTTCGATCAGGCCAACCTTCTTTTTCAGGTTTTCCTCCTGTTTTTCACCGATATTGGAAAAATGATCAGATTTCCTGTTAAAGAATATATCACAGGCCTGACGAAAACGTTTCCATATCTTGTCTGAAAACTTTGCCGGTACCGGACCGATTTGCTTCCATTCTTTTTGCAGATTGATCAGCGCATCGGTCGTTGCACGCCAGTCCTCGCTCTCCTTTAAGGCTTCAGCCTGCAGACAAAGATTGAGTTTCTGGTTGTAGTTCTCTTTTTGCTGATCCTTGTATTTTTTAAAATACTCCTTCTTGTTTGTAAAGAATGTATCAAGGGAGCCCCTGAACCTGTTCCACACTTCATTGTTCACTTTTTTTGGTGCAAAACCAATGGTTTTCCATACTTTAAAGAGCTCATTGATGTCGTTCGTCTTTTCCTGCCATTGACGGGGGGTTTCAGGAATGCTGCTGATAAGTTCCTCTGCTTTTTCACAAAGAACCAGTTTGGCTGCATAATTTTTGTTCTGTTCCTCCCTGAGGACCTCGTAGTGTTCCTGGCGGCGTTTGTTCAGTTTATCCGTCGCTGCCTTGAATCGCTCCCAGATCTCATCCTTCTTATCCTGCGGTACGGGGCCAATCTCCTTCCACGCTTCGTGAAATTTTTGCAGTTGCTGAAATGATCTTATGATCGAGGTCTCCAGCAATAACTCTTCCGCTTTCTCGCAAAGAGATGTTTTGGCCTCCAGGTTCTTCTTCAGGTCAAGGTCCTTGAGTTCCTTGTTGATGTTTACCTTATCAAAGAACTTTTCAACAAGAAAGTGGTAATTGTTCCATAACGTACCTTTTGCTCCTCTTGGAACAGGTCCTACAGCCCGCCAGCGATCCTGCAGTGCATGGAACTGATCATAGGTCTTTTTCAGCTCTTCCTCAGAATCAATCAGCTGACGCAGTTCTTCAAGAATCTCTTCTTTGGTGGTAAGGTTTTGCTGCATTTCGATTTCGAGTGCTTTATCGAAAGCAGCTTTTTTCTCCCTGTAAACAGAAAATGCTGCATCAAAACGGTCTGTCAGCGGATCACTGACGGCCTCCACACCATCATCGGCAGCATCCTTGTCCATCCGCTGCTCATATGATGCAAGGTTTTCATCCCGGAGCAACTTCCGGTAGGCCACCTTGATGAAACCAATATGTTTTCGGATATGATTAACATCCTGGTTGGTAACCAGTTCCTCTACCGTTGTTACCAACTCTTCGCGTCCCATCTTACTGTATTTCTCCGTAAGGGTATCGCTGTCTTCTTCTTCGACCGCCTTTTCGGCTACCGGTTCGGTGGTTTTTTCCGGTTCTTCTGCCGGAGGGGCCTCAGCGGAATCTTTTTTTTCTTCTTCAACCGCCTTTTCGGCTACCGGTTCGGCGGTTTTTTCCGGTTCTTCTGCCTGAGGGGCGTCACCGGAGTCTTTTTGCTCTTCCGCAATGGTTGTTACCTGATGATCACCCGACGGTTTCTCCTCAACGGCATCCTTTGGTTCTGCTGTTTCCGGATGGGGGGTATCCGCCGGACTGTTTTCTTCTGTTTGTTTGTTATCTGTGGCCTTCTCTTCGGCCATGCGCTCCTCCCCTGCATTCAATTGATCTGCGAAGGGGTTTGGTTGTTCCTTCTTTTCCATTAAACCGATTTTCTGTTACTAATTAAAGTTAAGAAGCAAGTCTGCGTTATCTATACACCATAATAACTAGTGTGAAGTCCCAATTTATTAGGGCTGTGCGCTTTTCAAAAATCAATGATCAATCACAACTGCAAAAATAGAAATATTTTTCAGGAATGCATATTATTTTCACAAATTAAGCTGCAGTTAATGGTTTTTGTCCTGTGAAATAAGGCATTTTGCCTTTTTTATGACTTGCAAATCAGTAAAATTGCTGTTTTTCAATATCTTTAAAGACGGTCAAATGCTTCTCATGGCACATTCAAGGTCGTCAATAATATCTGATGCATCTTCAATCCCAACGGAAAGCCTGACCAATCCGTCCGTAATACCCGCTTGCTCCCTTGATTGACGGTCCATTTTTGAATGTGTCATGGAGGCAGGATGCTGAATAAGTGTCTCCACCCCTCCAAGCGATACGGCAAGCATGCATAGCTTTACATTGTCCATCAGTTTTTTCCCTGCCGAAAGGCCATTTTTCATTTCGAAGCAGATCATTGCTCCCGGGCCGGCCATCTGTTTCTGTGACAGTTCATATTGGGGATGTGAAGGCAATCCCGGGTATTTTACCCAGTCCACCTTAGGGTGTGACTCCAGGAACCGGGCAATCTCCACCGCATTGTCCTGTGCCCTGTCCATTCTTACCGACAATGTCTTTAAACCCCTGATCGCCATATATGCCTGATGTGGATCCATGTTGCATCCCAGGTTGATCATCATCGGACGCAACTGGTCATCCATCTCCTTGTTTTTGCTGACAATAATTCCACCGACAATATCAGCATGACCGTTCAGGAATTTGGTGATGGAGTGAAAAACGACATCAAAGCCAAAGTCAAGTGGTCTTTGAAGATGTGGACTGCAGAAGGTATTATCGGCAACAGTGATGATCCCGTGTTGCCGGGCAATGCCTGCCACCATTTCCAGGTCGGTGATGGCCATGGTTGGGTTGGCAGGTGTTTCTATGTATAATATACGCGTTTCCGGCCTGATCGCCTCAAGGATCTTTTCCGGATCACTCGTGTCAACATAAGAAGATTCAATACCGTACTTGCTGTAATGACGCTCCATAATTACCCTTGAAGGGCCATAAACTGCCGCAGTGCTGATCATGTGATCGCCTTTTTTCAGTAAAGCACTGTATATGGTATTTACTGCACCCATACCCGAACTGGTGGCTATGCCGCGAAATCCATTTTCAAGATCGGCAACCAGTTTTTCGAGTGCGTCTATTGTGGGGTTGTTCAGTCTGGTATATATATACCCGTCTGTGTCACCTGAAAAACAAGCGGCGCCATGATCGGCATTCCTGAATTTGAATGTGCTGGTTTGGTAAATGGGGACCGTTGCGCTGCCGAACTGATCATCAAACATTCCGGAATGGATCAGCTTGGTATTGAAATGATTGTCTTTTTTTTTCATGGTGGGTTTTTTTTCGTTGGGCCAGACCAATCAATATGTACCCGAACTTAGCATAACGAGTGTACAATCTTCCAGGCATTCAATGCCTGAATCGGTCGCCATTTGTTCAAGTGTCCGGTTATAGGTCCCGGGATTGAATATGATCCGGTTGGGTCTCAGGGATATGATATAGTCAAGATATTCTTGCTGGTTGTCTGGTCCTGTATATAACGTTATGGTATGGATATCCTTAAGCGGAGGGGTCCCTGTCACCACCTCGACATCCTCTATGGTCGTTTCCCTTTTTCCAATGGCGGCAACTTCTATGTCGTGCGCACGCAACCTTTTAACAGCTTTATTGCTGTATCTTAAAGGATTTGGACTGGCACCGATGACTAGTGTTTTCATGGCTGGGCTTTTCGCAGTCTGTTTAGGAACCATTCAGGAGCGGGACAGGGCCGGCCGGTTTCTTTGTTTATAAAGGCGAGTACTGTGGTTCCCTTATTGATTAATTCATTGTCTTCATTATATACCTCGTAGTCAAAATGCATTCGCGAGGCAGGCAGTCCGGGTACAATGGTCTTTATGGTCAAAAGATCATCATAATGGGCGGGACGGATGTACTTTATTTGCATGGTAGCGATTGGCATTACCACCCCTTTTTCTTCCATTTCCCGGTAGGTCATGCCCAGATTGCGCATGGCATCAGCCCTGGCTACTTCATAATACTGTGGATAATTGCCGTAATAAACAAACCCCATCTGGTCGGTTTCGGCGTACCTGACACGCAGTTGTGTTGTAGACGAAAACATAGAATATGACTTTAAAGGATAACTGTAACATTGGCTGTCTTCAATGGATGGCACGATGTGGTGCTGCACATAAGAGTTATTGCCTGGTTAGTTTGCTTTACCATGGCATTGCTTATACTTTTTCCCGCTTCCGCACGGACATGGTTCATTGCGTCCCACTTTTTTCTCAACCCGCACCGGCTGGGCTTTTTCTTTCCCTCCCCTGCCACCAGGAAGGTCGCTCCTTCCGGTTTGCAGTTTGCTCATATCTGTCCGTTCCTGCTCGGTTCCTCTCTGAATCTGATCGGGATCCCTCACGGGCAAACGCGCTTTGCCGAGGAAAGAGATGATGTCTTTATTCACTTTCTGCAGCATCCTTTTGAACAACTCAAAGGACTCAAACTTATAGATCAGCAATGGGTCCTTTTGTTCATAGGCAGCCCCCTGTACCGATTGTTTCAGATCGTCCATTTCACGCAAATGGTCCTTCCAGGATTGGTCGATGTTACCCAGTGTGATGCCCTTCTCTACGGCCAGAGAAACTTCTCTTCCATCGGTGTCATAAGCTTTTTTAAGATTGGCGATCATATTGTATGTTTTCATCCCATCGGTGATGGGGATGGCAATATTTTCGTATTTCTGGGCTGCTTTTTCATATACTTCCTTAATAACCGGGAAGGCTGTTTTGGCTATGTGTTCATTTTTCTGCTTGTATGTTTCCAGTGTTTTTGGATACAACAGATCATTCAGCTTTTCTGCCTTTGTTTCCAGAAATGCACTTTCAGAAAACGGCGGCTCAATACCGAAGGTACGCAGCAGTTCAAAAGTAAAGGCCTCATAATCGCCTGTTTCCTGGTGTTCAAAGATCAGCTGTTCACAGGTGTCGTACATCATATTGGCGATATCGACTGCCAGACGGTCTCCAAACAATGCATTTCTCCTTTTCTTATAGATGACTTCCCGCTGCGCGTTCATGACGTCATCATATTCGAGCAGGCGCTTCCTGATGCCAAAGTTGTTCTCTTCCACTTTTTTCTGTGCCCGCTCTATTGACTTGGTGATCATTGAATGCTGTATAACCTCCCCTTCCTTCAACCCCATTCTGTCCATCAGTGACGATATCCTGCCGGAGCCGAAAACACGCATCAGGTCATCTTCGAGCGACACAAAGAACTGCGATGAGCCCGGGTCTCCCTGCCTGCCCGCACGTCCGCGCAACTGTCTGTCAACCCTTCGCGACTCGTGCCGCTCTGTACCGAGGATGGCCAAACCGCCCGCTTCCCTGACCCCTTTTCCCAGTTTTATATCCGTACCGCGACCAGCCATATTCGTGGCAATCGTTACCGTTCCTGCCTGGCCTGCTTCTTTGACCACCTGGGCTTCCTTTTGGTGGTGCTTTGCATTGAGGATGTTATGATGGATGGACCGTAGCTTGAGCATCCGGCTCAGCAACTCGGAGGTGTCAACCGATGTCGTACCGACAAGTACCGGGCGTCCAGCTTTTACCAGTTCGCTGATCTCATCAATGATCGCATTGTATTTTTCGCGCTTGGTTTTATAAATAAGGTCCTCCCTGTCGTTACGGACAACCTGACGGTGTGTTGGAACCACCACCACGTCCAGCTTATAAATATTCCAAAATTCACCTGCTTCGGTCTCCGCTGTGCCAGTCATACCGGCAAGCTTACGGTACATGCGGAAATAGTTCTGAAGGGTGATGGTCGCATAGGTTTGCGTGGCTGCTTCAATCTTTACATTCTCCTTGGCCTCAATTGCCTGGTGCAGTCCGTCAGAATACCTGCGACCTTCCATTATACGGCCTGTCTGCTCGTCAACGATCTTCACTTTGTTATCCATGATCACATACTCAGTGTCTTTTTCAAACAAGGTATAGGCTTTCAGGAGCTGATTGATCGTATGTACCCTTTCGCTTTTTACCTGGAAATCATTCAACAGTTCGTTTTTCCTATCCAGTTTTTTGTCAGTGGACAGATCCGATTTTTCAAGCTCAGCCATCTCCGAGCCAATATCGGGCAGGATAAAAAAGCCGGAATCATCAGTCTGACTGGTGATCAGGTCAATGCCTTTTTCGGTAAGCTCAATGGAATTATTTTTCTCTTCGATGACAAAATACAATTCATCATCGATGATGTGCATATGCTTGTTTTGCTCCTGCATATAGAAGTTTTCTGTTTTTTGCAGGATGGTTTTCATGCCCGGCTCTGACAAAAACTTGATCAGGGCATTATTTTTTGGGAGTCCGCGGTGACACCGCAGCAACAACTCGCCTCCCTTTTTTTCATCAGGTTCTCCCTGTTTTGGCAGCAGCAATTTCCTGGCCTCGGCCAGCTGGTTTGTAACAAGCGCCCGCTGGGCACTGTAAAGTTTTGCCACCTTGGGCTTCATATCATGAAACTCATGCTTCTCCCCTTGAGGTGTGGGACCGGAAATGATAAGGGGGGTCCTTGCATCATCGATCAGGACCGAGTCGACCTCATCGACAATGGCATAGTTTAGCTTGCGCTGAACAAGCTCTTCCGGATTGCGCGACATGTTGTCGCGCAGGTAATCGAAACCAAACTCATTGTTGGTGCCATAGGTGATATCTGCCTGGTAGGCAGCCCTGCGCTCGATCGAATGCGGGGGGTGTTTGTCAATACAATCAACCTTCATCCCGTGAAACTCAAAAAGCATGCCCATCCACTCTGAGTCGCGTTTGGCCAGATAATCGTTTACGGTGACAATGTGTACCCCCTTGCCAGTCAGGGCATTCAGGTAAACAGGCAATGTGGCAACAAGGGTTTTTCCTTCACCGGTGGCCATTTCAGCAATTTTCCCCTTGTGGAGGTGGATCCCTCCAATAAGCTGTACGTCATAATGTACCATATCCCAGGTGATCATATTTCCGCCAGCCATCCACTGATTTTTGTAATAAGCCTTGTCTCCCCTGATGTCAATACTCGGACGTGAAGCAGCCAGTTCACGGTCATTATCATTGGCAGTAACACAAACTTCCGTGTTGTCATTGAAGCGGCGGGCAGTTTCTTTGATTACCGAAAATGCTTCTGGTATGATCTCCTCAAGTAATGATTCGGTTTTTTGGTTCTGCCGGTCGTCAAGCTGATCAATCTGTTCGTAGATATGCTCCTTCTCTTCCACGTCAATATCATAATTGGTTTCCAGGTATTCACGCAGTGTATCTATCTGTCGCTGCTCTTCAGTAACATATTCGGCAATCCGTCTCTTCAGGTCAGCCGTTTTGGCACGTAACTGATCATTGTCGAGGATTTTTATATGCTCATATGCATCCAGCGTTTTTTCAAGTATATCTTTGATTTCCCGAAAATCCCTCTCGGCCTTACTGCCAAATATTTTCTTTATCAAGTTAAGCATGGCTTTATCCTTTTTGTTTGGACTGGCAAAGTTAATCAAATCAAAACATAAAAAACAGTCCGGATACCAATAAAAAACCGGCTGAAAGGCCGGTATGCGGGAGTGTGGAATATGGGTATGGGGTGCTAATATTCGTCTTCATGAAAAAAGAAGTCATCTTTTGTGGGATAATCTGGCCAGATGTCTTCAATGCTTTCATAAACATCCCCTTCGTCTTCGATTTCCTGAAGGTTTTCGATCACTTCCATTGGCGCCCCCGATCGAAGGGCGTAATCAATCAGCTCCTCCTTAGTAGCGGGCCATGGTGCGTCTTCCAGTTTGGAGGCCAACTCTAATGTCCAATACATATTCTAAGGGTTTGTTTTTTTTGCAAAAGTATATTTTTTTATTTATTAAGCAACAATTAATTTCCCGAAAAGGTTGATAACTTAACAATTTTTCTGTATGCCTTGCTTTTCTTATTAACTTCGCAGTTCTAATGATCAGCGGCAACAATATGACAACACCTGTGCAGATAAAAAACAAGAAGGCCGGATTTGAATATTTCCTTGTGGAAGAGTTTTCTGCCGGCATTATGCTTACAGGTACCGAAATAAAGTCAATACGCAAGGGCAAGGCCAGTCTGAATGAAGCGTATTGTGCTTTTACCGGTCATGAACTGTATATCAGAAACATGCATGTTGCCCCATATACTCATGGAAGCTATAACAATCATGAACCCAAAAGGGAACGGAAGCTGCTGCTGACAGCGCGGGAACTGCGAAAGCTGAAAACGCGCATCGAAGAAAGGGGCTTTACGCTGATCCCGTTGCTGTTGTACATTAATGAAAAAGGACTTGCCAAGGTAGACATCGCTCTTGCAAAAGGGAAAAAACTGTACGACAAAAGGGAAACGATCAAGAAAAAAGACATCCAGAGGGACATGGACCGTGGCGGTGTCTGATATGGCGGCAGACAGCAGCAATAATACCTCAGTACCGGATGTTTAACTTTTCAAATGTATCGTTTTCGATTACACTGATGGCCTTATTGTACGCATCATCGATCTGCATCACGACCTGGACGTAGGCAGAAAAATCAAAAAGGTTACGTGCGATCAACCCTTTGAGCTGGTTTTTCATGTAATCGATCGCTTCATCTGTTTGTTCCTCGTCATCCGGGGTCAGTTCATGCTCTGCTGCATAGGCATAAAGCGCTTCCATCAGGGAATCATCCACGCGAAAATCATCAATGAACGCATTGTTGTCGGGGTACTTTTCTGTCAGACTGGCCCGGTTACGGTTGGTGTATTCAATACAAAAGGTGTTCAGAATGCCCCTTCGCAACATCCGTGAGTAAAACTCAGATACCCTGTTGGTGTCGAGCGGAACAAATATGTCAGGCATGATGCCCCCGCCACCGTAAACCACCCTTTGGTTGTTTTTCGTGTAGAATTTTAATGAATCGGGGAACGTAATGATATCCGGACTTATAAGTTCGCCGGAAGAGAGTCGTTCGGCCAGGTCCTTATAATATTGTTCTGCCCCTTCGTCATAGGGTTTCTGTATGCTTCTTCCTGTTGGAGTGTGGTATTGTGCGGTTGTTAGCCTTATGGCCGATCCGTCGGGCAGCTCAAAGGGTCTTTGAACAAGGCCCTTCCCGAATGAGCGGCGACCGATGAGGAGTCCCCTGTCCCAGTCCTGCACAGCTCCGGCTACGATCTCGCTGGCAGAAGCACTCCCTTCGTTGATCAGCACCACCAGCTTGCCTTCCTTGAAATTACCCC
>PWKN01000041.1 GCA_003559735.1 Bacteroidales bacterium
AGTAGAATATTGGGTTTTTTATGTCTGTGCTATCAGTCATCTTTTTTTCCAAAAATTAGGCTTTTGCTTAAAGATGTTACTGTTAAATGAGTGACGATTCAAGTAATTTACAGGTTAATCTTTTCGATAAAATGTCAACGCAGATGAACCGCTTGTATTTGATCACCAAAGTGAAATGCCGAAGATTTGCTCATTGTAAATCAATTTTCGATTTTAAACAAATTGACATATTTCTTGTTTCCGGTATAATATGCGTTGAAGATAAAGCGTAAGTCCTAAGTGAACCCCATGGCATATCCACCGGCACAGAGCACGGTGGAGATGAGTTGACGGGGCTCACTGAATATTTACACTATTTTAAATTAACTTTATTTTGAAGGAGAACGCAGATGAATCAGATAGAAAAAGCTTTGGTACATGCTCTTTTTGTTCACTTACATCATAATATCGACAAAGCAATCGACTTCGGTGCAATGAAGAAACTCAACGATAAAATGGGGAAGAAATGGCCGGGTGCCCTGCTGGTTGGTCCCGACGCCGACGACGATGCGGCTGTATGCCGAATCCCCGGTCTTGACGGGCTTATTGCCGCAAAAATGGAAAGTCACTGCTCTCCATGCGTGCCGCGCCCTTATGATGCCGCGGCCACCGGCGCAGGCGGTGCCATGCGTGATATCGTAGCTATGGGGGCCAGGCCATATTTCATTCTCGATTTTATCGGAACGCGCCCGCTGGAACAAGAAGTCATCGTTGGGCCTTGCGGGTTCAAAGGTGAATGCACCTGCGGGGATTGTGAGGTCATGACCAGTAAAGAACGCCTTGACCTGATGATCAAAGGGGTTAAAGACATGGCCGAAGCTCTTGAAGTATTTATTGTCGGCGGTGGTTTTTCGACATCCTTCTCCGATATAGTCCCCGCGGTCGTTGTTGCCGTTGTAGGAAAGATGGTCGTCGAGCAGCCCCTGACCAAACCTGCAAAGGCAGTCGGGGATAAAATAATCCTGATCGGCAAAACCGGTCGGGACGGAAATGACACCCTTTACAGAGCAGGGCTGGCAGATGAGATGCGCCCCGCCCTCGCCTTATTCGACGAAGAACGGGAGGCGATGGAGGCGGCGCTTGCAGCGTTCGGCACAGGCCATATTCGTGCATGCTCCGATATGGGGGCGGCGGGAATTGGTGCTGCGGTTTGCGAATCGGCACGGCAAGGCGGACTGGGTGCCAGAATCCAACTCGGCAGCGTGCCCGCCAAAGAGGAAATCACACCGGAAGAAGCGCTCATCTGCGAAACACAGGCCCGCTATATCGTCCAGACCGCTCCGGAGAATGCGGAAGAAGTACTTCAGGCGGCCGAAGGTTCCGTTGTTATCGGCGAGATTAACGACGATGATAAAGAGGTATTTGAATATAACGGAGAGAAGATTGCGGTCATCCCGAATGAACCGTCGCAGGAAATGCTGGAATCGCTCAGCTAATACCAATTAACAGTGGGGACGAATGGCGTTCGCCCCCCTTCCCGCAAATAACGCATACAGGTTCCGCACCTGGGCGACCCGCCGGTCGCCCCCACTTTTTTGGGAGTATACCGTTCTCAGCGCGTCAGTGCTCAGTGAGCGTCGTCTGAATTTTTTCCTAGCAGGCGAACACACCGGTTTCTCAGCATTTTCCATATGACGGCAAGAATGACCGTAAACAGGCATATCATGGCGAACCAGTCGCCGAATCGCACATAGAAAGGGATTTTATCCGTCGTATAAACGGCTTTTGCCAAACTGCCGTCAATTTCACGATAACGATTTTGGCCCTCAACTTGCTTTTCGACTATCCCATACAACTTGCCTTTCGGGTCAATAAAGCAGGATATGCCGGTGTTCGTAGCGCGCACCACCGTCGTTCTGGTTTCGACCGCCCTGAATACGGCGAGAGCAAGATGTTGCTCGAGTTCCCCCTTGATGGGATACCACCCTTCATTGGAGATATTTATCAGGACATCAGCCCCTTTTCTTCTGAATTTACGCATCAGGGGGCTAAATACGTTATCGTAGCAGATAGCTGTGGAAAAAGGCACAGGCTCCTGAAAAACTACCGGCTCCTGTCCCGGGACGGATTGGGCGATAGCAAAGCTGTCGAGCATCCGGCGCACCGGTGCGGGCCAAAACTCCCTTAACGGCGTATATTCCCCGAACGGAACGAGGTGTATTTTGTCGTAGCTGCCGATGATTTCACCGTCGGGATTAAACAGAAAAGCACTGTTCGAGGTGCGGCCCTCAAGAGCTCCGTAGGTTTTTAAATCAAGCGCGCCCACCAGAAGGTAGGAATTCAAATTTTCAGTGAGTTTTTTTATTTCGTTTAAAGCGAAATCATGCTTCTTTAGTTCATCTGAATCAAGATACGGGCGCGATCCGGGGTTCAGAGGAACATCCACAGCCGTTTCGGGCCAGGCGATAAGAGCAGGATTCTTTTTAGCTAATTTTTTGGAAAGCCGCACCGCGCGCTCAATTCCTGCATACCATTTTTGCTCCTGTCCCTGCCTGTACTGAGCGAGGCGGCGGCGAAGTATATGGCGTTCGGAATCCGATAATTCACCCACTTGCTGCTGCGTTAAACTATATATTTCAATTATATCGGACGGTGGCAGTTCGGGCGGAACGTTGTTTTGCACTACTCCGACAACGGGCCCTTGCTCGGTTGGGAAACGATTTATAGTTACCGCACCGTAGCTGATTGAAAGAAAAATTAAGACTAAAGCACAGGGCAGGCTTTTGCTTGATTGAAGTTTCAAAACTTCTTTAAAGAATTCATTTTTACCGGCAAATTGACGATACACAGAGAGCAAATCACGCAAAAATTCCGATAATGCGACATTAAAAAAGACCAACAGGAAAGATATACCATATACACCGGTCACAGAAGCAAGTTGCATCATAGCGGGAAATCGATATTGAGTATGCCCTAAAAACAGCCAGGGGAAACCGGTAATAACGTAAGCTCGTATGAATTCCAAAGCCACCCAAATAACCGCTAAGGACAGCGGATAATATGGAATACTCGAATGATGCAATTTGCGGGCTATTAGACAAAAAATGCCGAGATAGACGGCCAGATAGGCGGAGAGCAGCAACCATCCGCCAATCGCCACAGCAGCCAACCAAACCAACGCCGGGATGTAAAAAAACAGTACCGTTACTCCACAGTAAAACAAGCATTTGGGGAAAGAGGAAGTAAAAGGAACGACGAAAAGAATAGGCACCAAAGCAATATAACTCAGCCACCACCAATCAATCGGCGGAAAAGACAAGTAAAGCAAGCCGCCGCTCAAAATAGCGCATACCAACTTGATAAAAAAAGATTGGTCAAACATTGTAGAAAATAACTTTCCTTCGCCCATAATTTGTCCTGTTAATTGATTGATATTTTCGTTGTGTACTAAAAAATATCATATCACTGTCAGTAAAAAAAAACAAAATTCAACCGCATGCCCGCGCTGTAGCTAATAATCTTCATTCCACCGGCACAGGGCACGGTGGAGATGCCACGGTGTTCACTGATGACTTACCTTTTATCTGCCCCCCCTGTCATAGGGCGAATAGAGTTCGCGCCTCCTGTATTCAGGAGGGGTCCTATTTTAACCGAAACAACCGCCCGGTCATGAAGGCGACCAGCCGGTCGCCCCTACAGTCGAGCTAATTGCGTTGCATCATAAGTGTTTGTTTTTTAGGCGTTTATTGAGCCGGCAAAAAAGTTTTTACC
>PWKN01000019.1 GCA_003559735.1 Bacteroidales bacterium
GCACGGAAGAAGGCATTCTCTATCCGCTGAAAAAACAAAATCCGGGGAAGTCCTTTTACATGCTCACCGACCATTTTATCTGTCCGAACATGAAAAAAACAACACCAGTTGAACTGTTGAATAGTATGGAAAACATGACAACAAAGGTGGAGGTTGACGAACGGCTGGCCATCCTGGCCCGCAAACCGCTGGAAAGGATGTTGAAGGCATGAATGCAACCAGTCAGTGCCTTGTCTGTTTTTGCAGTCAAAACAAGGGAGGAGACCACATCAGGAGTCAGAGTCAGCCGGACCCACAGGATGGTCATTCTGCAAAAGGTTTTTTTATTCACACTGCTAAATGATACCACCCATGCGTCGATATGCATTTGATACGATAAAAAGGCCTTTGGAAGAAAAACAGTACGACGTTGTGGTTGTGGGGGCCGGACTGGCCGGGTTATATACAGCATGGCTTCTTGACGACAGGTTCTCCTGTGCCCTGCTGGTGAAAGGGCCCTTATACAGTTGCAATTCATCATTGGCACAGGGGGGAATTGCCGCGGTGATGCACCCCGAAGACAACACCGGCCAGCATATTGAAGACACGCTGAAAGCAGGATGTGGTCTGGCAGATGAAGAGGGTGTGAGAATGATGGTTGAACAGGGACCCGGGGAGATCAGCAACCTGGTATCGCTGGGGGTTGTTTTTGACAAAGAAGCGGGGGGATCATATTACACAACGCGTGAAGGCGGGCATACAAGAAAGCGGGTGCTTCACTGCGGCGGCGACGCCACCGGCGATCATCTCATCCAGATCCTCGCCGACCGGGTGAAAGAAAAAAAGAACGTAGACATCCTGGAAGATTGTTTCCTGGCCGATATCGTTACCGGCAATGCAGATGAGGTATGCGGGGTCATTGTATTTCAGCAGGGATACAAGGCCATCGTCACATCGCGCGTAGTCATTGCCACCGGCGGAATTGGACAGGTATACCTGCACACCACCAACCAGGAGGGGATTGCCGGAGATGGCATTGCAGCGGCTATCCGCACAGGTGCACGATGCAGTGACATGGAGTTCGTGCAGTTTCATCCCACCGCATTTTATAATACCCAAAGCGGACAGTCCGGCTTCCTGGTCTCGGAGGCCGTCCGCGGCGAAGGAGGCATCCTGCGCAATCACCGGGGAGAAGCATTCATGGAAGCCCATCACCCGATGAAAGACCTGGCGCCACGCGACATAACTGCAAGGGCAATATTTTTGGAGATGCAGGCGTCAGGCGAAAACCACGTATTTCTTGACATTACATCAAGAAGCGCAGATTTCCTCGCGGCGCGATTTCCAACAATATATAAGCACTGTAAGGCACACGGCATTGACATGGCCACTGAAAAAATACCTGTAGCCCCGGTGCAGCATTATTTTATGGGTGGCATCCGTACGAACCTTAACGGCCAAAGCAACATAGAAGGGCTGTATGCCTGTGGTGAGGCAGCGGGCACAAGCGTACACGGTGCAAACCGCCTGGCCAGCAACTCACTGCTCGAATGTTTGGTATTCAGCCGGCAATGTGCCACACACATCAACGGCCGGTCACCCGGAAAAATCGCCATGCCATCTATTGCGGACGTTGGGAACAGGGTTGTTCCGGCAGATATAGATGATATGCGCAGGCAAATAAAAGAACTGATGCAGCAGCATGGTGGAATTGTCAGAAATGAACAAGGCATGACCCTTGCATTGTCTGCCGTTAAAGACATTGCTGCAAAAATGCAACACATGGCATTGCAGATGCCCCGGCACACAGAAGTATACAATATGGCCCTGATCGCCATTGAGATACTGCAGGCTGCCCTCCGGCGCAAGAGAAGCGTCGGCGCACATTACAGGGAAGACAGCAAGGATTACAGGGGAGACAGCAAGGATTACAGGGAAGACAGCAAGGATTACAGGGAAGACAGCAAGAATGAACCATGACCAGCCCGATAAATGGTCAGTCCCGCTGATGGCCACCAATCAGAAGTATCCGAACCAGAAAAGACCACACATTAACGCTCCATGATATGCTTTATAATATTACCACCGATCACATCATCAGACAGGCGCTCCAGGAAGACATAGGGATGGGCGATATGACCACCAACAGTGTGGTGCCGTTTGGCAAACAGGCGAACGGCCGTTTTATGGCCAAGGAAAAAGGGGTTATATGCGGACTGTCCGTCGTGCGGCGTGTCTTCGCACTCCTGGAACCCGAGATCCGCTTTTCACCTGTGTGCCGCGATGGCGATACAGTGGAGAGGGGGAAGGTCGTTGCCGAAGTAAGCGGTCCGGCTGCCGCCATCCTCACCGGTGAACGTGTTGCCCTGAACTTCCTTCAAAGACTGTCGGGCATTGCCACCCGGACAGCCAGCTTTGCAAGTATGGTTGCCGGCACCACCACCGTCATCACCGATACACGCAAGACAACCCCGGGACTAAGAATACTGGAGAAATATGCCGTAAAAACGGGGGGAGGCACCAACCACCGAATGAACCTCTCTGACGGCATCCTCATTAAAGACAATCATATCAAGGTGTGCGGCGGAATTACCGCGGCGGTGGAGTCTGCCAAAATACACGCCCCGCGAAACATGACCATTGAAGTGGAAGTGGAATCTATTGAACAGGTAGAAGAAGCCGTTCAGTCAGGTGCCGACATCATCATGCTCGACAATATGGATAACGAGACCATGGCCGAAGCAGTAAAGATCATCAATGGCCGCGCACAGACAGAGGCTTCGGGCAATATGAGCGGGAAGGACCTTCTGGCCGTTGCGCGGACAGGGGTAGACATGATCTCCATTGGGGGACTTACACACAGTGTCAGGGCACTGGATATCAGTCTGAACCTGCTGTTCAGGTAACAATTGACACGTACCGTCACCCATAACGAACGCCTCCCTGCGTGTGTGCGTTTTTATTACCTTTGTGTTTAATCATAAGGATCATACAATGGAGGGCAAACCTGACAAAGACAAAGGGAAAATGCCGTCGGCATTGAAGGTCAGCAAGGGTATCCCGCAGCCGTCCAATATGAACGAACAGGCGGCCGGCAACTACCGGGTAAAGAAAAGGCGGGTACTGCAGACCGGCGAATATGTTGAAGGGATTCTCGCAGGCGACCGTGTGTTGCTTGGTCGTGCCATCACGCTGATTGAAAGCTCACTGGCCAGTCACTATGCGCTCGCCCAGCACGTCATTGAACAATGCATCCCCCACTCCGGCAATGCATTGCGCGTAGGGATTACCGGTGTACCAGGTGCTGGGAAAAGCACCTTCATCGAAGCCCTGGGAAATTACCTGACAGGGAAGGGTCACCGCATTGCCGTGCTGGCTGTTGATCCAAGCAGCCAGGTGTCAAAAGGCAGCATCCTTGGCGACAAAACCCGTATGGAAACCCTGGCGGTAAACGAAAACGCGTTTGTCCGCCCCTCCCCTTCAGCAGGCTCACTGGGCGGAGTGGCAAGAAAAACAAGGGAGATCATCATACTATGTGAAGCTGCGGGATACGATGTGATACTGGTAGAGACAACGGGTGTGGGACAATCGGAGGTTGCGGTCCACTCGATGGTCGACTTTTTCCTGTTGCTGATGCTCGCCGGTGCAGGCGACGAGTTGCAGGGGATCAAAAGAGGCATCATCGAAATGTGCGACGGCATGGCCATCAACAAAGCAGACGGAGACAACATCAACAAAGCTAAAGTTGCCCAGACGCAATA
>PWKN01000100.1 GCA_003559735.1 Bacteroidales bacterium
ATAACCCATTGCAGAGAACAACCGGACCTGGTCAGACCTTCTTTCAAGATTAAACAGCATCAGCAAAAAAAAGAGCATGATACCGGCAAGCATCACAAAAAATCCCAAACCACCAAATAGCATCCCAAAGTCGACCCCTCCCGCCGCAGCCTCAAGTCCCCGTTTTCTCAGCTCATTGACCTGGAACCCCATCTCCGTGGGGTCAGCAGCTTTACTGACGGCGTTGCGCACCAATTGCAGGTCTCCCGGAGCAGAGGGCAACCAGTATGATGTGAGATTCCCAAACCTGTTGGTCCACAAAAGCTGTCCCTGTTCGAGCGAAATATATCCCTTTGGCGTGCCCCGGTACTCATCCCAGTAATCCTCATCTTTATCCCTTATCCTGTCGAGCGAAACCGGCACCCCTGCATCCCAGTCCCTGCAACTCCCTGCATCTGACAGTCCGGGAAGAAAAGGCATAAGGATGCTGTCGGCGGCAGCCTCTTCCATATCAATAATACCCGACACAACAAGGCTGACATCTCTTTCCTCCAGCTCGCGGCGGGGACCGGTTTCAAAATAGCGGACCAGCAGGGTGTCGCCCAGGGCAGCACCAATGTCACCGGCCAGCCACTCGTTGATCACGATTTCCCCAGGCTCAAGTCCGTAGCGCTCTGCAGCTGCAATAAATGAATATGGGGTATCATTGGTGCCCTTTTCGATCGAATTGACAAAGTAGGTTAGAATCCGTGTGCCCGAAGGGAATGCTTCAGCAAGTACCCCGGAGAGGTGCTCCTCAATGAACACCCGTTCGGAGCTTATCCCGGTCATTCCCAAATCACTCCTGTAGCGCACGACCAGGTTTCCGTCTTCCGGCTCAAAAGCATCCCGCAAATATTCTTCAATATCTTCCCTGACGGCATCTTCGCTGGCAAGAAAAATGGCGTTGGCCATGCCATCCAGGCCCATCACATTATTCAGCCATCCGATATCCACAAAGACATTATAGGGGGCGGTCTGTGACACCCGCATGTTAAACCGCCCATAATCTTCATCCCCTGCAATGGCTGCAACCCTTACGCGCCGCGTTACCGTTTGTCCGGCGTCAGACACCAGCGGAGTATTCATCGGTATCACTCCGGTGCCCTTCATCCGCAGCATGATGTGATCGCCCGGTTCAAGCTGCAGCCTGCGCGCCATGTTTCTGCTCACGATCACCTCACCAGGTCCGGCACCTCCATGATCAATAGCACTGCCCAGCAATGTGCTGAATGTGTCATCAACACCAACCACCTGAATACGGTTCAGCCTTTCCCTGCCCCCCCCGGCAATGACCATACCTTCGGTCAGCAGTGCACGGGAAACCTGCATTCCGCTTTGCGTGGCAAACCTGTCGCCCATCTCCATGGTAAAGAGTCTGTCGCCGGCCGTAACCGAATGGGTTATACCGCCCAGCCTCAGGTTCACGGCTTTTTCAAGCGAATGGCTTAATGAGTCCCCGATAATAAACGCACCGGTAATGACGGCAGCAGCCACCGCTAGTCCGCCGGCAGCCAGCATATTGCCGCCAAGGTAGTAAAAAAACGATCTTGTTATCAGTTTCCGTAAACGCATTTTCCTGTGTAAGGTTATATCGGTTAATTATCGGGATGCCCGATCCAAAACGATGCTGAATCCTCAGGTCATTGACCCCTGGGCAGGTTATCCTTCCTGGTCTCCGTACAGGCAACCATCCTGCAGTTTATATACTGTATCCATCCACGCAGCCACATCGGCCGAGTGGGTCACGACGATCATCGCTGTCCGCTCCCTGTCGCTCAACCTGGTAAGCAAACTGATCAGCATCGAGGCATTTTTGCCATCGAGCGACCCGGTTGGTTCGTCTGCCAGCACCAGGGAGGGCCGGTTTATCAGGGCCCTTACAACCGCGGTACGCTGGCATTCACCCCCTGAAAGCTCACCGGGTTTCTGATGACGAATATCCCACAATCCCGTCTCCCGCAGCAATCCTTCTGCCCTGTCGTATACGCTCTTCCGGTCACCCCTGGCCGCGAGGGAGGGGATCAGCACATTTTCCCACAATGTGAGTTGGGGAAGCAGGTGGTGTGACTGAAACACAAAGCCTGTTTCGCGGTTCCTGAACGAGGCAAGCCCTGCCATGTCCATCCCCGACAGGGTGTTCCCCCTGTAAAGGATCTCACCCTGATCAGGGAAATCCAACGTCCCCGCCAGGTTGAGCAAGGTTGTCTTGCCCGAACCCGAGGGACCCGTAATTGCAACTTTTTCACCTTCCCTGACGGAGAGTGATGTGTTTCTGAGTACCTCACGGATTGTTCTGCCGTAAAGGCTTTTGTATGACTTACAGACATTTTTTATTTCAAGAAGCATATGATCGGTTGTTTGACTTGCGTTTGTGTTATAACGAATACCCTCTGCAAACAAATACGGTGCAGGGATGTGGCCTTATCCTGAACCGTACTGTTCATGCAGATCATTCAGGTCAGATGCAGGACGTCAAAAACCGCCGGCAGCGTATTCTGCTTCAAGGCTTTTGCAGCAGAGCATATAGCCTGAAGGATATTCAGCTGTAAAAAGAAAACAAAAATAACGATATATGCTGTATTATTTATCCAAATAATTAACTTGTTGGTTCTCCCTGCTTTCTATATTTTTGCAGGTTGGCGTCAACAACCTTTAAGGGATCCGAAGGGATAAACCTTTATCAGCCGTAAGAAACAGATAATATAGTCCGCAATTAATTAGAAGAAACACATAAACAAAATATTATATTTGCATTGTTGAATTTATAATTGTTTTTCTATGCGATTACTTATCCCTGCACATCTTTCATTATTGATTTTGTTGACTTGTTTAAACGCTCAGACAGTAAGTAACTGGCGTGGGCCCGACAGAATGGGGATTTACCATGAAACGGGACTGCTGCAGGAATGGCCGGCCGGTGGATTGGAAATGGTCTGGGCATACGAAGAGCTTGGTGAAGGCTTTACCTCACCGGTAATTGACGGGGAAAAGATATTCATTACCGGTATGGAGGGGAGTACCGGCTACCTGTATGTTTTGTCGATGGAGGGGACACTCGAACGGACGTTCCCTTATGGCGAGGAATTCTACCAAAGCTACCCGGGCAGCCGCAGCACGCCTGCCGTTGCCGGCAACCATGTCTATATTGTAAGCGGACACGGGCTGCTGGTGTGCATGGACCATACAAACGGCAACATTGTGTGGCAAATAGACTTGTTCAACGACTTTGACGGCAGCAACATACGGTGGGGATTTACAGAGAACCTCCTCTTATCGGGCGATACGCTTTATTGTACCCCTGGCGGCAGCAATTACAACATTGCAGCCCTGAACAGACATAGCGGTGAAGTGTTCTGGGCAAGCCGGGGCAGCGGGGGATTGTCATCTTATTGTTCGCCGCTTTTGGTCAACCATAACGGCAGGAGGATCCTGGTGACCATGATGCAGAGAGAAATTGTTGGTGTTGACGCAAGCAGCGGCGAGACACTGTGGACCCATCCCCATGCCAATTTCAGGAACATACATCCCAATACCCCCATATATCACGACGGCTATATATATGCATTCAGCGGATACGGGATGGGGGGCGCCAGGATACGACTGAACCATGCGGGTGACGATGTGGGTGAGGTTTGGTTCAATGAAGACCTTGATACCCAGCTTGGAGGCACTGTCCTGGTTGACGGGTATATCTACGGGTCGGGCGACCGGAACAG
>PWKN01000004.1 GCA_003559735.1 Bacteroidales bacterium
AGCATCAGGGATTCATCAAAAGAGCAAGTAAATAAGTGAAAAAGCTTTTTTCTGCCTGCCAGCGAGTCTTTAAAAGCTCCGTCAATATAAAATGCACTGCTTCCTGTTGCCACCACCTTTAATGCACCGGCATGATCATCATATAGTAACTTCAGGAAGTTTGAAGGATCGTTTAAATACTGTACTTCATCTACCAATGCAATAGCTCTTTTATCGGTATTGGGTAACAGTTTAAAAACATTCAGCGGACTGTCATTCAACTCGGCAAGAATCGCTTTGTTTTCAAGGTTAAGAAATACATGTGGAATGCCGGCTTGCTTGCAGTGAGCCTCCAGTTGCCGGAGGATCGTTGACTTGCCGGTTTGTCTTGCACCTGTCAGAATACTGTATTCTTTTTTTGAAAGATGCCGCAATAGCTTAGTATATATCTTTCGTGCTATCATTTTTTTACAAAGATAGTTTTTATATCTGATATTATTACTATACAAATAGTAAAAATATCGGATATATTTCAAGGTGTTGATATTTCCCGAAGGGAAACCGATTGCATACAATCTTTTTCAGCTTACAAAAACGACTTGCAGTTGAAAAAAAAGTTAACCTGCATTATTTTGAAGATGGAAGGTTAGGCGATTGTCGATTGAAAATGAGTTAGGGGTGGGTAGTGAATGTGTGGTGTATATGGAGTTTTTCTTGACTTTGAGTTTATGCCGGAGAAGAGTCTTTTTATTGCTGTGGGAGCAGGACACCTGCCCGGAGATGAGGGCGTTATTGAATTGCTCAGAAAGGAAGGTTTTCGTGTAACGCCGGTATTGTAAACGGCATTGTAAATTTATAGTGACCGGCGGTATTAATGAAAGAAAAGGAGTTTCTCAGTCATATCAACGAAAACACCGGGCTTATCTGGAAGTTGCTGCACCTTTACTTCCATGATGAAGATGCGAAAAAGGATATGTTCCAGGAGGTTGTGCTGCAATGCTGGGCAGGCAGAAACAACTTCCGCGGCGATGCAAAAGTGAGTACATGGATCTATAAAGTTGCACTATTCACCATTTTGGCTTCACAAAGGAAAAGGAACAAGAACTATTGAATGTTTAATCATCAATAGATTCTCCATCTGTTATCGAGTAAATATCTTCAGTAAATATTTCGGTACTCCAGACTGATCGGATTCAACTCTGAATCTTCAGATCAAACCTCCTGATCGCTGCATCTACACATCGTTTAAGGGCACGTTTGGCATTGGCCCGGCTTACCAGATTTGTTTAGTGCCCACCCGTAAGGTTTGTAGTATCTTTTGTCAGCGAAAATAGTGTCAGGGATGATAATCCTGTCGACGCTTCCAGTTCCTGTCGGAAGCTGGAAGGTCTGGCGGAGAAAAGATTCCCGGAATCGACGCTTCCAGTTCCTGGCGGAAACTGGAAAGTCTGTGCCGCTGGCAACTACCAGCTTCCAGTCATAGAAACCATACCCCGATCATAAAATGAATTATCTTTGGCATCCACGATTAACAAACATGCGAAACTTCTAATGCAACAACCGATGAAACAGTGGTACGAAGAATTTTTTGAGAACGCCAGCCGGAAATATGACCAGGAAAGTTTTACCCGTGGCACCCATGGCGAATGTGATTTCATTGAGCAGGAAATTGGATGCGATAAGTCATTACGGATCCTGGATGTGGGATGCGGAACCGGAAGGCATGCCATTGAACTGGCCAGGCGAGGCTATGATTTAACGGGTGTTGACCTGAGCCCTTCGCAGATCAAACGGGCACGTGAAAAGGCGCATGCAGCCGGCCTTGACATTCGCTTTGAGGTGATGGATGCCCGCAACATGCCATTCAACGAAGAGTTTGACCTGGTGATCATGCTTTGCGAGGGCGGTTTCCCGTTGATGGAAACCGACGAAATGAACTTCCAGATCCTGGAAAATGCCGCAAAGGCCCTGAAAAGCCCCGGGAAATTCATCTTCACCACCCTGAACGGCTTGTTCCCATTGCTGCACTCCATCACCGACTTTCATAATGAAACCAACGAAGAAGGTGATGCCACCTATCACAACAATCGCTTCGACATGATGACCTTCCGCGACCACAACATCTCCCATCTGGAAGATGACGACGGCAATAAAAAGTCATTTGTGTGCAACGAGCGCTATTACATCCCGCCCGAGATCACCTGGCTGCTCAAAACACTGGGTTTTGCAAAAATCGACATTTTTGGCGCCCGGCTGGGCGAATTCAGCAGGGATCACAAACTCACTACCAAGGATTTTGAGATGCTGGTGTTGGCTGAGAAATGACAACGACGCGGTTAGATTCCCGGAAACGACGCTTACAGTTCCTGGCGGAAGCTGAAAGGTCTTACCCCGCAGAACAGGATCTTGCACAGCAACAGAGAATGTTTATGCAAACATTAATTTTCTTCGATTCATCTAATTGACGTCGTTCAGTCCCCTACCCTGAAATCGAACCATAGCCTGATTGGGTAGGTCTGCTCCCCATGTTTCCAGGAATAGCCAACGGCACGCCCATGCTGGCTGCGAAGACCCAGATCATGCGCCTGTTTGAACTTGGTGCCGATGGCAGGTATTTCATAGAGAAATGAGATATTGCCTTCAGGGAAAGGTGGATAGGTGCCTCCCAGCACATGTTTCGGCCTTTGTGGCGTAAATAGATGGAAAAACAGGTTGGGTGTTTCCGATACGATGGTGATGGGCGTTTCTGTTGTTTCAAGCACTGCCCAATACAAGTTGGCATGGTATCCCTTAAACTCCGGATATATCAGCTCATTGAAGCTCTCACCGGTAACGGTATTGTTGTAAGCTTTTTCCCAAACCCCAAAAGTTGTGCCCTTGATCCGGTTTTTCCAGACCCGGTAAGGTCCCCGGCCCATCCATGTTACCCCGGTACATTTGTCTTCCGGGAAATCAAAAGTTATCCCAAGTAAGTCGAAACCACCCCTCAGCTGATTCAGCAGGTCGGCCTCCAGCCCCAGCAACCCGGTGGTTGTAAGTCTCCATATGATCTTACGCGAAGGCAGGTCTGTTGACGCTACAAACAACAATGACCCGTCTTCGTCCATTTCCCACCGGGTACCGGTTACAGGAATGTCAGCACCCACGACCCTTCCGCCGGTAAATGACACCACTCCACTGGCATTCCTGACAGAGAGAAGCGACCCATCTGTTTTTGAAAAAGAGACATCAATTTCTCCTGCAACAGCGCGAACAGTGGCATCATTTTCTGTCACAACAATGGCCGTTGCATTGGTTTGGGGCAATGCCGACAATATCATTCCGGCCTTTTCCCAGGTCTGCACCACAGGCCAACTCCATGTATACAATTCATTGCCGTGATGGTCATAGGCAGTGAACAGAAACAGGTCTGCAATTTCCAGTGCGCCATCTGTATCGATATGGATGGCAGCGGTTTCGCCGGGTATGGCATCAGGTGCCACGGCAATCCCCTTAGCCAACACCACATCGCCCTCATGACCGAATCCGGTTTTAATGGCCTGCCAGCTGAAGCGACACTGGTTCAGGTTGGTATAGATAAACCGGTTTTTCAAGAAGAGCCTGCCATTCCATGATGGGTTGATCGTTACCGGTGCAACCTGCACGGGCGACCAGATTTCACGGATGGTATAAAAGCTTCCGCCTTTTTCCCGGTATGGACCCAATATGCCATCAGGGGCGTGGTCACGGTCGCTGTCGTATACCCTTCCTTCCATGTCGGTACGCAACACAGCCTCATCAGAAAAAACCCACAAAAACCCTCCTGCATGCAATGGCGAAGACTGGTAGTGCCCCCAGAAATCTTCCAGCCCGGCGCCATGACCCCCATCATACAGTCCGTGCAAAAACTCGGTTGGCATAAACGGGTCGTTCCCGTTGTTATACCTGGCTATCCCAAAATTCAACGATGGATAATGATGCACGTCTACCTTGTTGCGCAGCAGCCAGGGATAGATCACGGTTCGTTGCTGAATATCATATTTATGGTAGGTTTCCTCATTGACAAATTCCCAACCCCCTTCGTTGCCATTGGCCCAGATCACAATGCCTGGATGGTTTTCATCACGCAAAATCATCTGCCTGATCAGCCGTGGTCCAATAATGGTGTCATAGCCCTGCTGCCATCCTGCCAGCTCGTTGATTACAAACAAACCCAGCGAGTCACACAACTCCAGAAAGCGCTTGTCGGGCGGATAATGCGACATGCGCACTGCATTCATATTCATTTCTTTCATCAGAAGGATATCCTGCAGATGGTTCTCCTCACTCAGGGCACGCCCTGTCACAGGCCAGAAAGAATGGCGGTTCACACCCTTGAATACCACCTTTTCGTTGTTGACATAAAAGCCGTCATGTTCCCTGAGTTCGACCGTGCGAAACCCAATTCTTTCTGTGACCTCATGAACAATGACATCCCCCAAAGACAGGATAATTCTCATGTCATACAGATTTGGCCATTCCGGATTCCAGGCGTTGATGCCTTCAAAAGAGCCGGACAGCCAGACAGAGGTTTGATTTTGTGGAACAGCCTGTCTGAACACCTCGCCCACCTGGTTGCCTTCAAGGTCATACAGTTCCACGGCCAGAGCACCCCCTTCCGGCAACTGGTTCATTTCTGCCAGTACCCGAAATGCCCCATCCCCCTTTGCATCAATAGCGGCACGTGTGATGTGCACGGCAGGCAGTATCTCAAGATAGACAGGCCTGAATATCCCGCCAAAAATCCAATAATCGGCCTGCCGCTCCGCCCTGTTGACGGACTCATCATCTGAGTGCTTTGCTACTTCGACCTCAAGCAGGTTGGGTTCACCATAGATCAACAGTCCGGAAATATCGTACCGGAAACGGTAAAACGCCCCCTGATGCACTGGTCCGGCCTGCTGTCCGTTGATCCGCACCCTTGTATCGGTCATAGACCCATCAAAGACGATGTGCACAACTTTTTCACGCCACGCCTCCGGCACTCCGAATTCATATCTGTATAAACCCTTTTCTTTCCCCAGGTAAATCTGCTCATTCCGGTGATCGTGCCCGTAGTTATAGGTGCCAAAACCATGCAGTTCCCAGTTGGAGGGCACGGGTATGGTCGTCCATACACCGCTGTTGCGCCCATCTGTACAATAAAACTCCCAGTCGACCGTATTGGCGGCGTCAGTGCCCGACAGATAGACAATCTGCGTAGCATGATCACCCTGAGCCGCCCGCGATGCAAACACATTGATCTGGCTCATCAAAAGGCAGGTTGCGGCAAAAATTACAGCTGTTTTTTTATACATATCGGTTCCTTTTAAAAACAACAACCCGACAGGTTTTAAAAACCTGACAGATTCTCTTCCGGTGCGGGCATCATGCCCTCCTCAATGAATGAAATGATACCCAGCAGGGCGCCCCATGAATAGAATGGATGGCTCCGGATGCGGGGGTCGTCGCCGGTACCATCAAAGGCAGAATAGTTCTCTGAGATGTAGCCCATCCGGTTCCACTCGTTTACAAAGAGGCTGAGCGATTTTTCAGAGAGGTCCCTGCGGGCCTGATCCAGGTTGGGATATTCGCGCATCGATAAATAGGTCAGAAAGTTCATGGGCGCCCAGATGGCGCCACGCCAATAGCTTTGTTCAGGGAAGGCAGGGTCACTTCTCGATATGGATGGCATGATGTAGTCTCCCCAGAAATGTTCCTCGTTGTAAAAGTACCCGTTGACCATCCTTTCTGCCTGCTCAGGGGTAGCAGCCTTGGCCATGAGGGCGTAAAACAAAGTGGGTGAATACTTTTCCACAAAAGCGCCGGTATCAGTGCGGCGATTCATGAAGATCCCCTTTTCCTCATTCCAGAGCGTCTTCAGCTGCTCACGGATCATACCGGCCCGTTCGGTCAACTCCTGTGCCTCTTCTTCACGCCCTATCTCCATGGCCATCTCTGCCAGGGCCTCGCAGTCGGCCACATAGAGGCTGTTCAGCCCAACATCATGCAGCAACAGGATACCCAGCTCTGCATCGAATGGCACATCGTCATACATGGGCGAGTCGTCAAGGCCGCTTTCCAGCACCGCGGCCAGGTGGTTATTGTGGGCCTTGTCATTGAACGGGTTGATGGATTGATGCGAGCCCCAGCATAACATGCCCTCATGATACCGGCGAGTCATCCACCAGCGGTTCCAGGTCAGCAGTTTGTCGAAAGTGGCCTCCAGAAACCATTGTTCCGGGTACTGTTTGTAGATCTCCCTTGTCATGATGCCGCCAACCGGCGGCTGGCTGCGGTCCCACGACATCCGGCCGTTGCCCTGCGAGTTGTTCGGCACAAACCCTTCTTCGGTCATGTCGTTCAGATGCTCGATCACGTTGGCAAAGGCAAGCTCTTTGTTGTCGATGGCACACAAATAGGCCATAAAGAAGTTGTCCCAGCAAAACAACCCGTACCCTCCCCTGTTTTCGTTCCAGGTGCGGCTCACTGTCGAAAGTACCCTGTCTTTGACCGGCTCATAAATGGTGTTCCACGCCAATATGGTGGTGATGGCTTCATACACCTCTGCCCGGCCGGGACCAAATTGGGCAGCCCGGCTTTCATGCGCTGCACGTTGCCCATCGATGATCTGTCTGACTTCATCCAGGGTTCTGCGCCTGCCTGTACTGACTGCAGCTGCTTCGCTGAGCGACATGGCCAGATAGGGGGCAGACACCGGGGTGGCAAAATCGATATCAACTTCAGTTGCCGGATACAGTCTGATCTCTTTTCCGGCAAAACGGCCAATGATCCCTGATTCCTCCGATCGCTCCAGGATACCATCCCTGTTGAAAATGATGCCGGTTCTGACAATGACCCGTGAGGGCAACTGATGTCCGCCCGCCGGGGTCACCAGCGCCACAAAATCATCTCCATGGGTGGCCGTTTCCAAAATGACATGTACATGCGCCCAGTCGATCTCAATCCTGGTATAGCTGCCATCCCACGAATGTGCCCGGGCTTTTAACTTTGGTGTTGACCAATCGGTACCCTCAATAAAATTGGCCCGTGGCAAATAGCCAGAGAAATTATGCCCCTGGTACTTGAAATCAAAAGCAATCTCAAACCCTTCGGGCATGTGCACATACGACAGCGAGTTATAGGTATTGAATGTGTTCCACCCGCTTTGTAAAACACTTTTTATCTGCCCGTAGTCTTGTTTTTCGGTACTCCCAGGTGATACAGAGCAGGATACCAGGATAAACAGCATAACAATATGCCACATGACGACCCGGTTGACAGGCGCACGCAATGTGCACATATATTTGTTTTTGGGCGCATGCAATACGCCCTTACAATTAGCACCCATAATAGATCAATTTTAAGTTTTTTAAACGCTTGCCCCCTTGTATCGGTCATCAGGCGGCAGACAAACTGCAACTGCAACACCATCATAAAGGCAAAAATCCAGAGATGGAGGCCTTTTGGGTGTAGTCATATGATAAATGTTTAATTGATTTTTCCATGTACCGGCCTAAATCAGGGGGTAAAGATATATTTCCCGAATGAGAACCTGATGAATAAACATCTCATTTTTCGGGGATTATTGTTCCTTTTGACACAACGCTTCCAATAACGCTCCATCCATCCAAGAGAAGGGTGGTAGTGTTTTTTCCCGTTACATGGTATCATAATGTAGCGGGGACAAAAATCCAAGGTTTGAAAACATCTGTAAAGCCCTGCCGAATTCTGAATGTATGGTGCGGCACCGTGAGGCATACCATTGAGAAGGACTCTGAGCGGTCTGCAAGACCCAGCGATGAGCACATGCTTCGACGCAGCTCAGCACAAGTTGTTGAACTACACTTCGACAAGCTCAGTGCATCACACCCCATGGCAAGGAAACTGCTATGTATTTATCGGCAGTTTTGGTTGGTCTCTATAAAAAAATTGAACGGAGGTGCTTTGACATAGTGCGGGTTTTGTTGGTTACGGCCTGAGTTACCGGAAATATGACCAGAAAAGTTTTATCCGGGTTACAACTGGTAAATATGATTTCACTATTTTTTTTTAAAGAAATTTCAATCTTCGGAAAAAATGCATACCTTGCACATATGATCGCTGCATGTAATTATTCTATACACCTAATCCTGATGCCATGGAAATAACAAGGACCTTTGACCTGTTGGACAGGAATCTTGGCCTGTATCCCAATGCAGATGCACTGGCAGCAAAATCAGGCGGTAAATGGGCCACATACAGCGTGAAGGACTACCACGACCTGGCAAGGTGGTTTGCACTGGGCCTTCTGGAGCTCGGCTTCAAAAAGGGCGATAAAATTGCCACGATCACAAACAACCGTCCTGAATGGAACTTTGTGGACATGGGAATGGCGATGACCGGGGTAATACATGTTCCGGTTTACACTTCTTTAAATGCCAGTGAATATGAATATGTGATCAGGCATTCCGATGCCAGAATGGTGCTTGTTTCTGACAAAGCCATGTTCAACAACATCAAACCTGTCTGCGACCGGATAGTTGCGGTAGAGCATATCTTTACCTTCGATAAAACCGACCTGTCCAGCCATTGGAAGGAAGTGGCTGACATAGGAAAGCAGAGCAAACCGGAAACCGTTAAAAAGCTGGAGATCCTCAAAAAAGAGACTGGCACTGCTGATCCGGCAGTTTTGATCTACACATCAGGCACTACAGGCACCTCAAAAGGGGTTTTACTGTCTCACAAAAACCTTGTAAGCAACTTCCTGGCTGCAGCCGGTGTGTTTAAACTGGCCCCTGATGACCGTTATCTGAATATCCTACCTTTGTGTCATGTTGGTGGCAGGCTGGGTAATTACCAGACGCAATACTCCGGTGCCTGCATCTATTATGCCGAGAACATGGGCACCATTGCAGTGAACCTGAGAGAGATAAAAGCCACCGGATTTGATGCCGTACCCCGTATTCTTGAAAAGGTGTTCGACAATGTGATGGCCAAAGGCAGGAGTCTTAAAGGCATAAAGAAAGCATTGTTTTTCTGGGCGGTCAGGCTTGGGCTCCGTTATAAGCCATTTGGGGCAAACGGCAGTTTTTATGAGTGGAAGCTTAAGATTGCCGACAGACTTATTTTTAGCAAATGGAGGGATGCCCTGGGTGGTTGCGTTCGACTGGTAGGTTGCGGTGGGGCAAGTCTGCAACCCAGACTGGAACGGATCTTCTGGGCAGCCGGGATCAGGATCCTGAACATGTACGGGCTTACAGAGACATCGCCCATCATCACCATCAACCGCCAGGAAAGACCCCTCTGCAGGCTGGGCACCGTGGGGGCGCTTATCGACGGCGTGGAGGTAAAAATAAACCCCGACGGAGAGATTCTTACCCGTGGCGACAACCTGATGATCGGTTACTATAAGGATGACCAGCTTACCAGATCGGTCATTGACGAAGAGGGATGGTTTTATACCGGTGACGTAGGAGCCTGGGTGGATGGGAAGTTCCTGAATATCACCGACAGGAAAAAAGAGATATTCAAACTCTCAAACGGCAAGTTTGTGGCGCCCCAGCCCATTGAAAACAGGCTGAAAGAGTCGGTTTTTGTCGATCAGGTGATGGTGGTGGGCGAACACCAGAAATATGCCAGCGCACTGATCATCCCTGACTTTAAGTACCTGAAGGAGTGGTGTGAATCCCGGCAGCTTAATGCCGGTCAGAATCACGCTGAGCTTATTTGTTTACCTGAAGTTTTGAACACGTACAAGGAAGAAATCGCCAGAATAAACAAAGCACTTTTGGAACCAGAGAAAATATTGCGGTTCCGGCTGGTGGCCGACGAATGGACGCCGGCCACCGGCGAATTGTCTGCCAGCCTGAAATTAAAAAGGGATGTGATCGAAGCAAAATACAAGGATGTACTTGACGCGATCTACCAGAAATAAAAACAAACCGACCATATACAATTCAGCCATATGAATGTAGTCGAAGTGAGCAACCGCACAAGCAAAAAAGCTTTTCATGATGTGGGCCGTATCCTGTATAAAAACGACCCTGTGTGGGTGTGTCCGCTGGACAAAGAAGTTGAGGCGATCTTCGACCCTTGGAAGAATGTGTATTTTAAGCACGGTGAAGTAACCCGCTGGGTGCTTTACGATGACAAAGACAGGCTGATTGGCAGGGTGGCCGCCTTTATTGACCATAACATGGCATATAAACAGGATCAGCCAACCGGAGGAATGGGTTTTTTTGAATGCATAAACGACCGTAAGGCAGCATTCATTTTATTTGACACAGCCAGGGATTTGCTGAAAGACCGGGGCATGGAAGCCATGGATGGTCCGGTCAATTTCGGAGAACCAGACAAATACTGGGGCCTGCTTGTTGATGGATTTACCCAGCCCTGCTATGAAATTGCCTATAACCACCCTTACTATAAAGATCTTTTTGAGGCTTATGGCTTTCAAACCTATTACAACCAGGAAGGGTTTCATCTTGATCTGACAAAGGAGCTTCCCCATAAGTTCAAAAAGATTGCAGAGTGGGTTGCCAAAAAGCCCGGTTACAGCTTCAGGCATTTTGAATGGAAATATGCCGAAAAGTTTATTGCAGACTTTGCCGAAGTGTTCAACATTGCATGGGCATCATTTAAAGAGCATTTTGAGCCACTGGAACCGGCTTACATAAAAAAGACAATTCAGAAGGCCAGGGTCATTATTGAAGAGGAATTCATATGGATCGCCTATCACAATGACCGGCCCATTGCCATTTACCTGATGTACCCCGATGTAAATCAAATACTTGCAAAGCTAAACGGAAAACTTAGCCTTCCTGCCATGATAAAATTTCTTTACCTGAAAAAGAAGAGAACCATGACACGTGCCAGGGGCGTACTTATGGGCGTGATCCCGAAGTTTCAAAATCTGGGCATTGAATCTGCCATGGCACTGCATGTTGCTGATGCCATGGCAAAAAAACCCCATTATACCGAGGTAGAATTCTCCTGGGTAGGTGACTTTAACCCCAGGATGCGAAAGATATGGTTTGAGATTGGCGCCGTTCCGGCAAAAAAATATAAAACCTACCGTTACCTTTTCGATCGCAGCAAGCCATTCAAAAGATATCCCATCCCGGAATAATTACAGCATAAATTCATTACAAACTTAAATGATTATTATTAGTTATGGTCTATGATACAATAATTACAGGCGGTGGGCTGGGCGGCCTAACTGCCGGAGCAAAACTGGCCAGGGAAGGCAAAAAGGTACTGCTGCTTGAACAGCATGACCGCCCCGGAGGCTGTGCCACCACCTTTAAGCGCAAGGATTTTACCATGGAGGTAGGCCTGCACGAAATGGACGGACCACACGCAAAAGACCTGAAAGTCAGAATATTCAAGGACCTCGGGCTGAATGATCGTGTCAACCTGCTTGACGTACCAGAATTTTACCGTTTTGTAAACGGACGGCAAGATGTGGTTATTCCTCATAATCCGGAAGACGCAATCAGCAAGCTAATTGAAATGTTTCCCGGCGACGAACAGGGGATCAGAACCTATTTTCATTATGTTACAAATTCGCGCAAAATAATGGCCGCCAATGCCGGAAAACCGGACCAAAGCCTGGGCACCTTCCTTGATGAAACCATAATCGATGAAGACCTTAAGTTGATCTTGCTGGGCAACCTCGGCTATTATCATGATGACCCATATTCTATTTCCCTTCATTATTACCTGGTGGCCCAGGGGAGCTATTATGGCGGAAACGCCAGTTATGTGAAAGGCGGATCGCAGCAACTCTCCAATGCCCTTATGGCCATCATCGAAGAGAACGGAGGGACTGTAAAACTGAATTGCCTGGTTACAGAGATCATGTTTGAGGGGCAGCAGCCGGTGGGCGTTCGTTGTGAAGTTGCTGGGGATAAAGATAAAAGTGTCTTTTCAGAATACGCCAAAGAGATCATTGTCAATGCTTCTGTTCCCACCCTGGCGGGCCAGTTGCTTCCCCAAGACCGGGGAAACATCCTGTCAGAGCAGATAAAAAATTTGAACATTGGGGCATCGCTCCTTACAGTTTATTATGGTTTCCGCAGATCACTCTTTGATATTGGGAACCGCTTCTACAGCACATTTGTTTTCGACCCCTCCATAAAAACCCAGAAAGACATTCCCGGAAACAACCGGGCTGGCTTTGAGACCAGGAGCTTTACGTTTGTAGACTACAGCCAGGTTGATTCTGCACTTGCCCCAAAGGGGAAAAGTGTGGGTGCAGTTTGCTGTATCGACTATGCCTCCGACTGGGAAGCCCTGGACCGTAAATCATATCTGAAGAAAAAAGCCGATGTGGCAGAAATGTTCACCACAAGATGTGAAAACCTCATACCCGGGTTCAGGGATGCCCTCGAATTAGCTGAAGTGGGAACGCCCATGACAGTTAAGCGGTACACTTTGAACCCGGAAGGCGCCGTGTATGGCTTTGCGCAAAACCCCGGAAAACATGCCGGTTATCTGCAGTCACTGCCAGAAAATATGTATATAGCCTCTGCATGGGGAAAATTTGGAGGAGGTTTTTCGGGATCCATTTACAGTGGTTATATGACGGCTTTGGATGTGCTGAGAAAGAAGTAATATGACAGATTGCAATCCCTTGCATATGCTTACAGGGTTGCTTTTGTCAAGGCTTTTCGCCTAGGCGGGCGAAGCCAAAAAATTCAGGGGGATTTCCCGGTGTCATTGAGGACAGACATGCCATTACAGATTGGGTAAGGTTCCATGTCCCTGCGCTGAAGATGGATACAGAGAAAGGCAAGCCAGACCGATTACAAAATATAATTGAACAAAAAGATAATGTATTTGACTATTGATTATATTCGCACATGATTTTTTATACTTTATCCACAAAAAGCAAAAAATCATGAAGCCAAGGGTTCAATTGCAAAAGGGCAGGCACCGGCATCAGGATGTTGTCTTTTTACGGTTTGAAAAAGACCGGTCTTTGGTTGATGCGGTGAAGGCCTTGCGACATGCACGCTGGAGTGACACACAACGGCACTGGTATATCCCGGGAGAAAAATTTGATCTGGGACAACTATTTAACAAGCTATCACCAATTGCATACATAGATTACAGCGGGTTAAAAAAGGCTGAAGGCCTTACCGCGTTGGGGGTTCAGAGGTCTCAGTCTGACAAACGCATTAATTCAGGGTTTTCCGAGTATTCAGGGGCCTCCATGAACCCCACAAGGCCCGAGACAGCGGGAAAGATTCTTTCCGTGCACAATCGTGAGCACATAAATACTTTCCGTCTGTGGATGCAGCATAAGCGTTACAGCCAGTCAAGTATTAACACCTACTGCGGAGCGATTTTGCAGTTTTTAACCTTCTGTGCGCCACGGCAAGCGGAGCAATTAAGCAACGAAGACATGGTACGCTTTATCAACGAATACCTCATTGCCAACGGTTTGAGTTTTTCATATCAGAATCAGATAGTAAATGCGGCCAAACTGTTTTTCAAAGAGATTGTAAAAAGTCCGGTCGAAATTAACAAGTTAGAGCGGCCTCGGCGTGAGCATAAGTTACCTAACGTATTAAGCAAGGAAGAGGTGGCTGCCATATTAGAAGCATTGCCCAACATGAAGCACCGCTGCATGCTTAGTTTGATATATGCCTGTGGTCTTCGGCGCAGCGAACTGCTTAACCTGAAACACGGCAATGTAGATTCCAGGCGGGGCATGCTTACCATCAGAAATGCCAAAGGCCGGAAAGACCGGCTCATACCCATTTCGAAAAAAGTAATTGAAATGCTCAGGAGCTATTACAAAGCTTATCGTCCGGCGGTTTGGTTGTTTGAGGGTCAGACGAAAGGCACACCCTATTCGGCAGAAAGCCTGTCGAAGGTATTAAAGAATGCTTTGAAGCAGGCTGGTATCAAAAAGAATGCAAGTCTTCATTGGCTGCGGCATTCCTATGCCACACATATGTTGGAGAGCGGTGTTGATTTGCGTTTCATCCAGGAGTTGTTAGGACATAAGAGCAGCAAAACGACAGAGATATACACACATGTGTCGATGAAGAGCTTGCAAAACATAAAGAGTCCGTTTGATGATTTGTAGCGTTCAAAAACAATCACTCAATAATATGTACCAAAAAGTACATAAACACAGCCATATTGGCTGTATTGTGGTACTTTTGGTTGGGTTATAAACGAGTTGTGGTGCATTTTAAGAGACACATCCATTGTACATTATAAATCGATTTTTCCTTGCGATTTTTAAATTCAGACTTTCATAAATAGAAAAGATTGCGTAAATTTGTATCCAAATGAATAC
>PWKN01000249.1 GCA_003559735.1 Bacteroidales bacterium
CTACAGCCTTCCGCCAACAACGGCAGTCAGCCTGAAATCCCTGACCGCTCCGGAGTCATTCAGTATTCTTGCGTGAATGACATACATTCCGATGGGGGCTTTTTCACCCGAACCAGTTGTTCCGTCCCACCCAATAACCCCTTCCGTTCCAAGCAGCAATGCACGTGCGAGGGTTTTGACCTTCCTGCCACGGCGATCGAACACACGAATGTGGGCAACGCAACCAGGTTTGTCTATTGTGTAGTAAATGCTGAGTACATCATCAATGCCGTCGCCATCGGGAAAAAAGATGCCTGGTTCTGCATACAGTGTTGCATTGATGCCCGATGGCCGGCTGACATACTGTGAATTGAGATACCCGGGCGTACCATATCCTGCCGTGGCTGCTGCAGATTGCCAGCTCGACCGTTCATTTGCCGGCCGTCCCGGGTGAATTCTTTCAAGGGCCACGCCCCTCGCACTGGTAAGCAATGACAGATGCATCTCTTCGGTGTAGACGAGCATGTCAATTATGGTATGTCCCCTGGTGGTCAGGACAACCACGCCATCTGCATTGGTCATCCGCGGCATTGAAGGCAATTCAATGATCCTGCCGGGGAAGGGGGTCAAATAATGTCTTTTCACTCCACTGCTGTCGCGCGTCAGCACCAGGTAATCACCCGGCATCATCAGCCTGCTGTTATCAGAGATATGGTGAACCGTTGTCAGCACCCCTTCAAGGGTGTCCATTGATGCCAGCATCAGATCCCAAACATCAACAGGTTTGTCTGACCGGTTATATATCTCCACATACCTCGCTCCACCCGGATGCGGATTAAACAAGATCTCATTCAGAACAACGTCGCCCGGCTCTATTTTTCCTGGCAGTCCGATTGGAACCTGTCTGCCGGAAATCATATTACCGTCGCAATCTGTCAGCTCCCCGCCTGCTGTCAGGGTATGGATGGTATTGTGCCGGAGCGGCTTTCCCAATGTGAGCTGTACCAACTTGCAATCATGCGTAACGACATCGGCCGACAGGGGATTGCCAATCTCATGGCAAATATGGTAATTTCCGGTATCGGTCAGCGGCGTTTCATCCATTGGTTCAGAAAAATGCAGGTGTATGGTGTGCGGATCCAGGATGCCCACCTGCCGGATAACGGGATTTGTTGTGTTTGGATTATCCTGTCTGACCGAATTGGTTGTTCCTGGAGTACCACCCCTTATGTCGTTCGATGCCTTCCAGTTTTCCGCCTCCTGGCAAAAGTTATAGGGGTCGATTTTTTCCAGTGACCACCCACCCCTGGCCCTGGCATCGTTCCTGTACCATTTTTCCGAATAATTCACAAAACTGACGGTTTTGCCTTCCATGTCAAACAAAACCAGCTGGTTGCCCCCTATGGTCAGTGCATGTTCTGACAATCCGGGCACTGCCACCACATTGCCGTAAGGAGCAAGTGATTCAAGTCCAGCTTCCGTTGTCAGTACCAGGTAATCGCGCGGGCCGATCACCGCATGGGGTATGGTACGTTGTGTCGTACCATGTTGCAACGTCCACCCGGTCAGGTCGACCGGTATGCTGGTGGTATTATAGAGCTCCAGCCAGTCATACGGAGGCAGTCCCACAGTGGGACGGCTGTTTGCCATCAGTTCGTTGAAGACCACATCAAAACGGCTGGAAACATAATGCACGAATGCTCCAACGAAGTCCCCCATCACCTGTCCGTCGCAACTCCCGACATTTGAAATATGGATTTTGTACAGGGTGTTTTCTTCAAAATGACCGGCAAAATGCAGTCTTGCCACGTGCGGACGTCCGGGATCCAGGGCCACAATAACCGGATGGCCAATTCCCGGGCTGACCTTGTAGTTGTTTGTGTTTTGTGCAGTCTCCGGAGTGACCGGCCGGCTGAAGGTTACGTCCAGACTCGCTGCTGAGTGCACTGTCAGCCGAACCACCTCAGGAGGTTTTTGAGGCACGATCCCGCCCACACGGAAGTCGTCAAAATAGAACCTTTTGCTGTTCGATACCGTGTAGGTGCACACGATGCCGAACCAGTTCGTCGACTGATGGGTGTTGTCAGCGACTTCACCCTGCAGAATGAACAACGTCCCACCTGAAGGGTCGGCATAAACCGACCAGTTTCCGTGCTGATCCCTGGTCACTCTGATCCGCAACTGATTGTTTGTAGCAGCAGCCAGGTTGATACTCCCGCTCATCAGTGTGGTATGCGCGTCATTGTCCTGACGGCAAAAATAGAGGCGCTTGTTGTCGGTGCCTGTTTTCCCGATTTGCAGGTAATAACCGCGGACCGAACCGGTCAGGTCGGCTTTGTTGCTCACAAGATATACCCGCGGATGATTATTGTCAGAGGGAACAAAAGCGATCCTTACCCAGAAATCCCACTGGGTCTCCCCGATCATCTCATTTCTTGTCGAGAGCCAGGCCACTCCGGCCGCATCATCATCCAGCCGCAACACATTGTTCTCCACTACAAATTTGTCGTGGTCGCCAACCCACTCCGGATCTTTCGTAAGGTTGCCATTCCCGAAATCATCCACAAACTGTGCATTCAATGCGCCCGGCAGAAACATGATCACCAGAAAAAGCTGTTTTCTCATATTTGTCTGTTTTTTTTCGATATAAATATATTGTTTTTATTTCGCGCGAAGATTCACTATTTTTGACAAAATTTGTCACTGGTTTAAACAATAGGTTTTATGGTAGTAGCATTGATTGGTGCCACCGGTTTGGTGGGTGGGGTAATGATGCGCGTAATGGAGGAGCGTTCCTTTCCTGTTACCGGCTTCATCCCCTGTGGTTCTGTCCGTTCGGCCGGACGTGAAATAATTTTTGATGGGAGGCCTTATGTGGTGCGGACTGTAGAGGAGGCCCTTGATGCGGGTCCGCATCTGGCCATTTTTTCCGCCGGGGCCCAAATATCAAGGCAGTATGCCGAGCAGTTTGCCCGGAAGGGTGCATTTGTGGTTGACAATTCCTCAGCCTGGCGAAGCGATCCCGATGTACCCCTGGTTGTCCCCGAGATCAATGCCGCCACCATTGGCAAAGACACCCGCATCATTGCCAACCCAAACTGCAGTACCATACAGATGGTGCTGCCCCTGGCACCGCTACATGCGATATATGGGATCAGGAGACTGGTGATCGCCACCTATCAATCGGTGAGCGGTACAGGGATCAAGGCGATCCAACAGTTAAACAACGAACGGGAGGGCAGACAGGGAGAAATGGCTTATCCTCACCCAATCGATTTGAATTGCTTTCCCCATGGCGGTGATTTCCAAGACAATGGGTATACGGCAGAGGAGATGAAGCTGGTCAATGAAACAAGAAAGATCCTCCGTGCGCCAGACATCCGGATAACAGCAACGGTAGTAAGGATACCAGTTACAGGAGGTCACTCGGAAGCAGTGAACATAGAACTGGAAAACGACTTTTTGCTTTCCGATGTTAAAGAGCTGCTGGCAAACACCCCGGGCGTAGTGCTGCAGGACGACCCCACCGGCAACACCTATCCCATGCCAAAAACCGCTGAAGGCAAAGACGATGTTTTCGTTGGCCGGCTCCGGCGCGACCATTCCGTCCCGTATGGGCTAGATATGTGGATCGTGGCCGACAACCTGAGAAAAGGAGCTGCCACCAATGCAATTCAGATTGCCACCTATTTGAAGGCGAAAGGGTTTGTTTAAGGAACTGGAAGCTCCCGAAGGGACTTCCAGCTTCCAGGGGACGAAGGAACTGGAAGCTCCCGAAGGGACTTCCAGCTTCCAGGGGACGAAGGAACTGGAAGCTCCCGAAGGGACTTCCAGCTTCCGGAGAGTAGGGTCGGAGGAAGCTTCCAAACCAGGAAGCTTCCAGTTGCTCCGCAAGCTGGAAGTTCCGCTCCGCAAGCTGGAAGTTCCTCCGCGCAAGCTGGAAGTTCCTCCCCGCAAGCTGGAAGTTCCTCCGGGGGAAGTTCTTCCGGGATAAAATCCGGACTGGCGATGTTATTTTTGTTATTTTTGCATCTGCATTTCCCTGTGTGATCAGCTAGCAGACCTGCCGCCATGGCAGCAACAGGCATAAAGAGCGCATCAATGCTTTTCCCTGTTTGATCAGGTAGCAGACCTGCCGCCATGGCAGCAACAGGCATAAAGAGCGCATCAATGCTTTTGCCGGTTGTGAACCCAGGACAGATCGGGGGTCTGTAAAACAGGGATAGAGGAAAAACAAAGATGACCCGGGCCTTGGTAATTAGAGTCTGTCCATAAAGTCAGGTGTCTGAACTATAATGTTCGGGTTCAAGGCTTGCGCAGTTTTGAAAACCAAGGAGTTTACTCTTGTAAGTGACTGTTTTCAAAACAAGCATAACGCAGAAACCGGACATTAGAGACAGACACTAATTATTTTACACCGGCTAATGATCGTGAGATGGCGGTTATCATGTGGCCGGAACAGATTAATTCAAAACACAAACAGATGAAAGAATGGCTGATGGTTGTAAACCCAAATGCCGGAATTGGTAAGGTTAGCCGGGATTGGGGAAAGATATCCGGATTGCTTGACAAGAACCGGGTCGACTACCAGGCGGTGTTTACAGAAGGACCGTTGCATGCCATAGACCTGGTGGTGGAAGCCATTCAAAAAGGGTTCCGGAAGATTGTTGCCGTGGGTGGCGATGGTACGATGAATGAAGTGATCAACGGGATCTTTAAACAAAAACAGCAGCCAACCACCGGCATCACCGTGGGTATGATCTCAGTGGGCACCGGTAATGACTGGGTCAGGACATACAATATTCCGATGGACTATGAGAAGGCGATCGCTGTGTTAAAGCAAGGACGCACGCTGATACAGGATGCAGGCACTGTGACATTTTATAACAGTATGGTGGAGACGACCAGGTACTTCATCAACATGGCCGGGGTGGGTTTTGACGGACTGGTGGCAAAAAAAACCAATGCCGACAAACTAATGGGAAAGGGGAATCCGTTATTGTACCTGAAGCATCTGGTGGGCTCCCTGTTTTCATATAAGTCGTGCAATGCAACCATAACGATCGACGACCGGGTCATGCACGATAAGATCTTCAGCATTGGCATTGGCATTGGTCAATACAACGGGGGTGGTATGCGCCAGGCCCCGGATGCAAAGACCGACGACGGATTGTTTGATCTGACCCTGATCAAGGATCTTTCCAAGTGGTCAGTCGTGGCCAATGTGAGAAGGTTATACAACGGAACCATTAAAAAGCACAAAAGGGTTGAAACATTCCTGGGCAAATCCATCCGCATCGACTTTGAAGCACCCATCCTGCTTGAAGCCGATGGGGAATCACTGGGACACTCACCTTTTGAATTCAACATAATACCAAAGAGTGTCCAGGTAATCATCACCTGAAACGGCTATCAGTCCGCAAAGGTACCTGTACCCATTCAGACAGTGACGGGCCGGCCGGGACATGAACAAATAACAAACACACATCACCAGAGCAACAACAAATTAGTTATGAGCAAGGGAGAAGACAAATTCAGGAAGATCATTGCGCACTGCAAGGAATACGGTTTCATATTTCCGTCGAGTGAGATCTATGACGGGTTGAGCGCGGTATATGATTACGGGCAAAATGGCGTGGAACTAAAAAACAACATTAAGGACTACTGGTGGAAGTCAATGGTACAGTACCATGAAAACATTGTCGGAGTTGACGCTGCCATCTTTATGCACCCGATGGTGTGGAAGGCATCCGGACATGTTGATGCTTTTAACGACCCGCTCATTGACAACAAGGACTCAAAAAAGCGGTATCGTGCCGATGTGCTGATCGAAGACCATATTGCCAGCCTGGAACAAAAGATCGTGAAGGAAGTAACCAAGGCTGCCAAGCGTTTTGGCGACAGTTTTGATGAAAAGATGTTTCTCGAAACCAATCCCCGGGTGCAGGCCAACCGCGAAAAGATTGACGACATCAACGTCCGTTTTGTCGCCGCCATGGAGAACGGAAACTTACAGGGTCTTCGCACGCTCATTGAGGAGCTGGAAATTGTTTGTCCGGTCTCCGGCTCGCGCAACTGGACCGACGTAAGGCAGTTCAACCTGATGTTCAGCAGTCAGATGGGATCTGCCAGCGATGGTGCCTCACAGGTATATCTCCGGCCCGAAACTGCTCAGGGGATCTTTGTCAATTACCTCAACGTGCAAAAAACAGGTCGGAAAAAGCTCCCCTTTGGGATCGCCCAGATTGGCAAAGCCTTTCGCAATGAGATTGTTGCCCGCCAGTTTATTTTTCGCATGCGGGAATTTGAGCAAATGGAAATGCAGTTCTTTGTCAAACCCGGTGAAGAGAAAGAATGGTATGAGTACTGGAAGGAGCAGCGTATGCAGTGGTACCTGGCCCTGGGCATCCCGAAAGAACTCTTTCGTGTCCACGACCACGACAAGCTGGCCCACTACGCCAACATGGCCGTTGACATTGAGTTTGAGTTTCCGTTTGGGTTCAAGGAGATTGAGGGCATTCATTCGCGGACAGATTATGATCTTGGGGCCCACCAGAAATACAGTGGCAAGAAGCTACAATATTTTGATCCTGAGACCAATGAGCGATATGTTCCTTATGTGGTGGAGACATCCATCGGACTCGACCGGACATTCCTTGCGATCATCAGTCACGCCTACAGGGAAGAAAAACTGGATGACGGTTCCGAACGTATGGTAATGAACCTGCCACCGGCACTGGCACCTGTTAAGGTTGCCGTCTTGCCGCTTGTCAAAAAGGATGGCCTCCCCGAAAAAGGGAGGGCGGTCTTTGACAAGCTGAAGTATGATTTCAATTGCCAGTATGAGGACAAAGATGCCATCGGCCGCCGTTACAGACGCCAGGATGCCATAGGAACACCCTATTGCATCACGATCGACCATAAAACCCTTGAAGACGGGACGGTAACCATTCGCGAACGAGACACCATGAAGCAGGAACGGATCCCGGCAGACAATATTTCCAGTGTGGTGGCCAAACGCATTGCCCTCCGCCCTGCCTGACCAGGCCTGCTGTTGTCTTTTTGTTTTCAGCCATCTGTATAAGAAGAGGTAAAACACGCTGACATGACATTAAAAGAGATCAAAGCCCCCGTTGAAAAGCACATCGAGGCTTTTGAGTCCCATTTCCGGAACGCCATGAAGAGCAAGGTTCCCTTGCTCGACAAGATCACACATTATATTGTAAAGCGCAAAGGCAAACAACTACGTCCGCTTTTCGTCTTCTTGTCTGCCGAAATATTTGGATCCGTCACCGAAAAAACATACCGGGCAGCTTCCCTTATCGAGCTGTTGCATACCGCCACACTGATCCACGATGACGTGGTGGACGACTCCAATGAGCGCCGCGGCTTTTTTTCATTGAATGCCTTGTGGAAAAACAAAATATCTGTTTTGGTAGGCGATTATTTTCTGTCGAAAGGCCTGTTGTTGTCTGTCGGTAACGACGACTTTGACTTGCTGAAGATCGTTGCCCACTCTATAAAACAGATGATTGAAGGTGAGCTGATGCAGATTGAGAAGGCACGGAACCTGGATGTTGATGAGGCGTTATATTTTGATGTCATCAGAAAAAAAACGGCATCCCTGATCGCTTCCTGCCTGTCGTGCGGCGCAGCATCGTTGAGCGCATCTGAAGAACACATTTCCCTGATGCACGATATTGGTGAAAAGGCGGGTATGGCTTTCCAGATGAAGGACGACATTATGGATTTCGAACCAGGCACAGCCAAGGGCAAACCAACAGGCAGCGACATCAAGGACCAGAACCTGACCCTGCCACTGATCTTTGTGATCAGGCAGGCATCATATACAGAGCGTCGCAGGATCATCAACACGGTGAAGAACCACAGCCATGACCCGGAAAAAGTTGCCTGGCTGATCGACCTTGTACGTGCGCGTGGCGGCATTGACCATGCCCGTGAACACATGGAGCTGTTTAAAGACCAGGCAGCTGAGATGTTGCATACACTGCCTGATGTTCCCGCCAGGCATTCGCTTATGCAATTGATCGAATTCACTATTGACCGGGACTACTAGATGAACACACACCTGAACGAAAACCAACGGCTCAGGGCCGAGATCGCCAGACTGCGCGAAAGAATTGACAGTCTGCAGAGCCACCAACAACCGGTGGACTTATCCCAGGTTCATTCAGAGCCGTCCGGCCTGCCGGAACCTGAAAAACCACTGAAACTGGATCAACCCTACTTTGAACAGCTTTTTCAAAGTGTTCCTGCGGGAATTGTCCTGCTCGATAAGGACGACCACATAATTGACTGCAACAACGAATTCACCCGCCTGTTTCAGTACACAAGGGAGGAAGCCAGGGGCAAAGCCATCAACGACCTGATCGTGCCAGACCACCTGAAAGAGGAGGGGCTGAATGCAACCATGATGGTTTCGTCAGGACAGTCAATCTCTTTTGAAACCAACCGACAGCGCAAAGATGGTCAGACTTTTCCGGTGACCATCAAAGGAAAATCATTGAAAATCAGATCAGGTCAGTTAGCCGTCATTGGAGTTTACCAGGATATTTCAGAAAGGGTAGCGCATGAACGTGTCATGAACTACCAGGACAAACTGTTGCGGTTGCTGGTCAATCTGGCAACCGACTTCATCAATATCCTTCCCGGGAAGCTGGATGAGGCGATCAATGAGATGCTTGCCGACATAGGGGGGTTCATTGATGCCGACAGGATATATGTCTTTAAGCACAACTTTTCAGAAAAGATCACCACCAACACACATGAATGGTGTGCACCAGGAGTCAGTCCGCAAATCGACAACCTGCAGTCCACACCCTTTGAATTCTTCCAGGACTTCCTGGATCTCCACCAAAAAGGAGAAGTAGTTGCAATTTCTGATGTCGACAGCATGCCTGAAAACCATCCGATGCGTCCTGTTTTTAAACAGCAGCAGATCCGCTCACTGATCCTGATCCCCTTGCTGCAGGAAGGACAGTCCTTTGGTTTTGTCGGATTTGACTCTGTAAAAAAGATCAAGGTCTACGATGAAAAAGAAACCGGACTGCTGAAGTTTGCGGCAGAGATCATATCCAATGCCCTGTCGCGGCAAAAGACCATTGAAGAACTGGTTATTGCGAAAGAAAAGGCAGAAGAAAGCGATCGGCTGAAAACCGCCTTTCTGAACAACATCTCTCATGAGATCCGCACGCCCCTTAATGCGATCATGGGGTTTTCGGAGGTGCTGGGACTTGGCGGACTAAATGATGAAAAGACTGCGCATTACACCAGTATTATCATAAAAAGCGGCAATCAGCTGCTGTCGATCATCGATGACATCATCAATATTTCCTCCATTGAAGCTGGGTTGACAGAGGCCAATAACAGTCAGACCGACATCAACGATATTTTGCTTACAGTATACCATCAGCTGAAGCCCCTGGCAGAGAACAAGTCGCTTGAGCTGCTGCTTGCACAAACCTTGCCTGCAAGTGATGCCTGTGCGCTGACTGACAGCACAAAGCTTACCCAGATCGTCACCAACCTGTTGCATAATGCGCTGAAGTTTACCCAAAAAGGGCAGGTCTCCTTTGGCGTTGCCCGCAAAAATGGTTTTCTTCAGTTTTTTGTCTCTGATACCGGACCCGGCATTCCTGTTGAAGAACAGGAAAACATCTTTGATCGGTTCAGGCAGGGAGGCACTCAGTCTGACCAACACAGATCAGGAATGGGATTGGGACTGTCAATCAGCAAATCGTTTGTTGAATTGCTGGGCGGCAACATCTGGCTGGAAACAGAAAACGGCAAGGGCACCACCTTTTATTTCACGATTAACGGATGATCGTGCCGTTCTGCTGTTTGCACCCTAATGCCGAACACAACAGATGTTGTTTTGGCGTGCACCGATCATGATGGGTCAGCGTCCTGCTGCTCCGACAACAGTTTTTTAAGTTTCTCCTTCACTTTCAGGGCATATAAAGCACTGCTTGCATAGAATGTGACCTGCAGCCGTTGCTGGTCGTCAGTCGTCTGAATGATCTTCACCACCGGTTCAGGCGGAATGATCCAGGGCGAAGCCATCAGCTGTTTTTCGACCATCCGCTGATAATTGTCCGGTTGCCTGCCTGCTGGCAGGGGCAGTTGCAGGTGGTGCGGCAGACTGTCATCATCTGCGGGAAGCAGGATAAACAGTTCACTGCTGAGGCGGGCATAAGGTATCCTTACCACTTCGCCGGCATCATTTATGATCTCAAGTGAAAGTCCCCCGACCTGCATGATCCTCCCCTCACCATAAGGCGTCCTGATCATCTGTCCGCATTCCAGCGATTTTTCGGCTTTCAGCAACACCCCGGCAAGGAAGTCTCGAAACACGAACCAGGCAATGGCAACCAGGAGTATGACGACCATCGCGCCAACCACCAGGTCAAGATAAGGTTGTCCGCCGAATAAGACATACACCCCCCAGAACGCATAGGCGATCCAAAGCACAAGTTCGGTCAGCGGAAGCACGGTCATACTCCCCTTCTTAAGGGATCTTTTTTGCATGATGGACCTGCTGATCCGCCTCATCAGGCGAAAGAAAAAAAACAGCAAGAGTCCGCCAAGAATAAACACCAAAAGGTTCATAAGCGATTCTTTCTTTTCAGCTGTTCTGCCAGGAACAAATCGAGTCCCGGGCGGATGGCATAGATGTTTTCAGCACCCTCTGCCAGGATGCCCGTCCGCTGCAAATGCTTAATCATTGACAAAACCTCCCTTGCCGGCATTTCAAGGGTCTCAGCCATTTGTCCGGCCGAAAGGCAACGGTGCAACAAAAACAACCGGATGTAGAGCCACTGTTCGGGCGTCAGACCATCAAACACATTATTGGCTGGGAGTCTGAAGGGCCCCATCAACCACGTTTTCCCCGCCCCTTTCTTGATTGACGAAAGCCACATCAGGCTGGCTATTCCGGGATTTCCGAACGACAATGCAAACAGGTCATTGAACAACCGCGCATAGTCCCACTCCGTCATGCTGTCTTCATCCTTTTTATTGAATTTCAGTTTAATGCCCCCCGCATGGTGTCTGAGCAAGATCATTTCCTTAAGTTGCCGCGCATCAAAAGGCTGGCAGCTTACTGCAGCCAGAGCATAGTTGTCCAGTTGCACCTGCCGGTTGATCTGTTCCAGGGCATACTGGTTAACGGTAATTATAAACAGGCATTTATGACCGTAATGGTCGACCAGGTCCGTTATCCTTTCGACCACAGCATCCCCTCCCTGCCTGTGTTCCCACCAAAGCTCAAGGTCTTGTATGATGATGGCCTTACCCCCGGGCAGTGCACGAAATACGTCATCAATGTTGTTGTTGTGCGCATTGAGCGCTTCCAGTATGCTGTTCCGGAACAGTTGTTCGCAGGCCGTAGCGCTTTTTGGTGGTCGTATGTGATGGATGTTCTCTTTCTGACAGGAACGTTCTGCCACCTTTCGTGAGAGTCCGGATTTACCCGATGTTCTTGCACCGGTGATGATGAGCGCCCCCGGGTATCCCGCTTTCAGCCGGTCAACGGCACGGAGGCATTCGTTCAGCTCATCCTTCATCCCCACCCAGAAATCATCACTGGTCCCCGACTGGCCGCTAAACAGCGAACAATAATAAAAGGGCAGTTCCCTGAGCACGGCAGGATCAGGGGTGAGTTTCTCAGTAAACTCCAGAATACGTCGATTTGCATCTGCAAGGGCAGGCCTGGTTTTTTCCAGGTGGCTGATCCACAGCTGCCCCTCGCTTTTGCTGTAAAGCAGTTCAACAAAGCCATCGCGGGCAGCTTCCCTGGTTTTTCTCCATTGCTGTTGAATGTTCCCGGCAATCCCCCCTCTTTCCGTTTCACGCGATTTTTTTCGTACGATTTTGTCTGATTGCTGCAAGGTGGCAGCAGACAACGGGTCAAACGCCCTTTTCAGTCCCTCTTCAAAAGAGCGTTCCAGTGCATTTACGAACCGCAATATCTTGTTCTTCTCATCTTCAATCTCCCTGGCAAAGCTTTCTGCCATCTCCTGCAACTGGTTCCGTTGTTGCTTTGATGCCTGTTGTGCCGGGGTGTCGTCAGCAATTTCGTTTTCAAGCCGGAAGTTAAGCAAACGAACATGGTCCCTGATGTCTTGTACAACCTGCTGCAGGTTGCGCTCCATATCATATGAGTGGTTGACTGCGTTGTCGATGAGCTCTGTGCCGACAAAGTACTCTACGGTTTTCCGGAAGCTGACCTGATGACGATCAGGAACGGAAAAAGCCGTTTCCCTCGTGTTTTCGGACAACTGTTCTCCGCCATGTTCCATTTTGTCGGGAATGTCACTGATTAGTTCGCCAACTTCACCATACAGCCCTTCAACCATTTCCTGAACATTCACCCCCTCAAGCAATTCATAGTCCAGTCGCCTCACAGTACTGCGTGATGCCCCCGCATCTTCAGAAAAATGCTTTGCATCCTCCACCAGCTTGTCCGCCTGCCGCAACAATCCTGTCTGCAAGTCAGCATACAGGTTGTTTATGTGTTTCTGAATTTTCGAACGGATACGGCTTTTCAGCGACAACAGGGTAAAGTCAATCACCGTATTGTTGATCAGTGCCTGCATGTTTTGTTCCCAGCCAGCTGCAAAGGACGACAGGTCTTCAATGAGCGCCGGGATTTCTTTCAGGCTTGCATCCAGGTTCCGGTTACGGCGGTTGTTTTCCAGTGTGTCGTTGTATTTTTGAAGATCGTTCACCAGGTTTTCAAACAGTTTCTGACCTGCACTGTAATGAAACTGCCGGTTTTCCGTTTCCAACACCTGTATCCTGGCTATCAGCCGGCTCCGTTCCATATTGATCCGGTCAAGCATTTTTGGCTGCCCCCCTTTTTCAAGCCGTGTTTTCTCTATCAGCTCATGGATGTTGTTATACAGTTTTCTGATCTCCGCCAGCTCAGAAAATGAATGGATTGAAAAGTCGCCCATCAGCCGATGCAGGTCTTTCAGCCGCTGATGATAAAGGTAATACCGGGCAGGACGAAGCAACTGTATCCTGTATGACAACTGACGTTGCAGGATCAATGCCGGCAATAACCGGCCGTATAAAGGCACACGTGCAAGCGGGTGACCGGTTTTTTTTAACAGCTCTTTCCCTGAGCGTTTGACCCTGATCCTTTCCGGCATCACATTCATCATCGCACGCAATGCATCAAGGTATTCAAGGTTGGCCACCTCGAGCATGCTTTTAACCGGATCGACTTTTTGCCTGGTAATGATTGCTGTTTGCCGTTGCGTTTGAAAAGAGTAATCGTTCAGCACACGCAGGAACAGTGTTGATCTTTTGGCAGGATTTTTTTCGCTGGCCGCTTTTTCGAGTCCGTCGACCATCTTCCGGGTAAAGTGTTTCATTTCCTGGAAAAACCGTTCATTGACAGACATGATCCGCTCAATGCCCCCATCAAAATATGCACCAAGGAACTTTGCCGCATTTTGTCCGGCATTGCCCACCTGGCCGGCGATGACCTCATCAGCAGACAACACCACGTTTTGGATGATTTGGGCGGAGGGGCGGCCAGTGAGCTCTGTCGTTCTTTTTTCTTCACCTGTTCCGGGAACGTCTTTCAGCACTTTCACTTCTTCAAATGATGAGGAGGCAGACACAAAGAGGCAGGCAGACACACACTGACTCAGGCTGTTTGTCTTTTCAAAGGAAGCTGTAGGCTCTTTTTTGTCAAAATCGGGAAGTTCCAGGATGGTAAGGTCTGTTTCGCGCGATTCGGCACTGATGATCTTTTCGTCTGACAACTGTTCGAGGTTGTTGTTGATGACCTTTACCCCGGCCTTCAGCCTGTATTGTTCCAAAAACCTGTTGATCAGGTTATAGTAATTGGCGGCATCCGTGCTGGCGTTATTGATGGCAAGGAGCCTGATCCGTGCCGTTCTCCACCGGTCGCTTGCGGTGATGAAACGCAACAGATGCAATGTCAGGGTCAGTTCCCGCCCGTCTCCATTCCACCAGAAGTCGATGCTTTTGTATGCGCCAAACCGTTTTTCCGCATCATAGTGAAGAAAAACGCAATTGTAGTCTTGTCTTTGCAGGCTGTTCACCAGTTGCGCGTACTTTTCCGGACTCCTGGTTTTTCTGGCCCATCCCATCAGCACGGTATTGGGTTCAAATCCGGCAAATCCATATACGCGTGCAATGATGTCGATCCCTTCATATATGTCCCGGCAGGTATGGCGCCTGGTAAACATCCCTGCTGACCTGATGGTGTTGGCAC
>PWKN01000127.1 GCA_003559735.1 Bacteroidales bacterium
AGGTGACGTCGTACACATGGGCCACCAGTTCGTCGCGTTTTTTGTCATCCGTGATAAATGTCCGCAGCTTGGCGTCTTTTACGGCCACCTGGTCGGTCCTGGGCCGCAGGGAAAGTATCTGTCTGAGTTTTTCCGGGTCGTACCGGCCTTCCATTTGCAGTATGCGGTCTTTTTTAACCTCATCACAAAAGTCATTCAACTCCTCAACCATCCCGGTAAATGCCGCAATGGCCGTATTGGGCACATACGAAAAGAGGGTGTTTTCCAGGTCATAGTGGATCTTTTTCAGGATCGTGGGAACCAGTTTTCGTCCGAGGCGTTTTCGCTCCTGGTATATATCGGCATCTGTCCCCCTGGAGAAATAGATCCGTTCAAAGGAGCAGGGTGTTGTTCTGACAGACTCCTTGCAGGGCGCTTCAAAGCAGCTGCCATCGCGCTTTATGATCAATGCGTTGCCCGGTGTTAGTTCCCTGATGTCATCAACGTGCAGGTTAAATGCTGTTTGTATCACCGGCCTTTCGCTTGTTGCCACGATCACTTCACTGTTTTGGTAATAGAATGCCGGACGAATGCCGGAGGGGTCGCGCAAAACAAACGCATCCCCGTGTCCAACGAGTCCGGCCACCACATACCCGCCATCCCAGTATTTGCTTGCCCTTGACAGTACCTTGGCAAGATCAAAGTTGCGGGCAATCATCGGTGAGCTGTCTTTTTTGCTGTATCCCTCCTGTTTGAACCGGCGGTAAAGTTCTTCGTTTTCGTCATCCATGAAATGTCCGATCTTTTCAAGGATGGTAACGGTATCGGATGTTTCGCTCGGATGCTGTCCGATGTGCAGCAGACTGCTGAACAGCTCTTCCACATTGGTAAGGTTAAAGTTGCCGGCGATCATCAGGTTCTTTGACATCCAGTTGTTTTCGCGCTGGAACGGATGGCAGTACTCCACCTCCGATCGTCCGTAGGTGTTGTACCGCAAATGACCCAGGAACAACTCGCCCGTAAAGTCGGCTTGTTGTTTCAGCCACTGCACGTCTTTCCGGCGCTCGGGTTTATTGCTGGTAACGCGGTCTATGTTGCCGTGGATCCTTTCAAATATGTCCTGAATGGGATTTGCCTTATTGCTGCGTATCCTGTTCATGTACCGGGTTCCGGGTGCCACATCAAACTTAATGCATCCCAGTCCGGCTCCATCCTGACCCCTGTTGTGCTGTTTTTCCATCAGCAGGTACAGCTTATTGAGTCCGTAGAACGGCGTCCCATAATGGGTTACATAGTATTCAAGCGGCTTTAAGAGGCGCAACACCACCACGCCGCATTCGTGTTTGACCGGATCACTCATCTCGCAAAAGGGAATTAAAATGCAAAGATAAAAAGAATGTCGACAGGTTTCAATCTGTCAGCTTTTCACCCCTTCCTGGTCATAGCCGTTGATCAGCTTGATGGTCTTTTGTTTGGCATCCCGCAGGAACCACTTTTTGTATTCGAAAGGGATGAAGGCCGATTTAACCCCATTGATCACCAGGTCGAGAATGTTTTGGGGTGTCAGGGAAAACTGTTTGTATGCAAGGAAGTATTCGTCGGTCATCGTGGTTTTGGTAACCAGACGGTTGTCGGTGTTCAGGGTAACCCTCAGTCCGAGGTCCAGATAAAACTTAAACGGATGTGATTCAATGCTGTGTGCGGCTTTGGTCTGGACGTTGCTCGACAGACAGATTTCGAGGGGAATGCGGTGATCATTCACATAGTTGAGCAGGTCGCCGTCTTCTTTGAGTCTGGTTCCATGACCGATACGGTGGGCGCCGCAATAATGCAGGGCCTGGTGGATGCTGCCCGGACCATAGGCTTCTCCTGCATGGATGGTAACATTGATGTTGTTTGACAAGATCAGGTTAAATGATTCCAGATGGTCGCGTGCCGGGTAGTTGTATTCGGCACCTGCAAGGTCGTAACCCACCACGCCCCTGTTTTTGAATGCCACGGCCAGCTCGGCCATCTGCATACTCACTTCGGGAGAGATGTTCCTTATCCCGCATACGATCACACCACTTTTGATGCCAAAGTCCTTTTCGGCATCCTTCAACCCTTCAACGACGGACTCAAGAATAGAAGTAACGGTAAGTCCTTTTTGGGTGTGCAGTATGGGTGAATAGCGCACTTCAAAGTATTCAACGTTTTCCCTGGCATTGTCTTCAACCAGCTCGTATGCCGCCCGGTACAACGACTCTTCTGTCTGCAGCACCTTCAGTGTATAATCAAAGGTCTTCAGGTAGTCGTTCAATGAATTGTGCATTTTACCCGGCTGCAGGATCTTCTCCAGCTTTTTCAGTGTGTCGGCGCCAATGTCAACCCCATCTTTCGATGCAAGGTCGAGTATGGTTTCAGGGCGAAGAGAGCCATCAAGGTGCACATGCAGGTCTGTTTTGGGAAGGCTTTCGAAAAACGACCTGTCGAATGGTCTTTTTGGCGAGACCAGGTCTTTATCGTGAAGATAATAGGCTTCTTTCTGTTTCATGTCCGCTGTCGGGTTTTTGAACACCACTCCTGCCATTTTATTCTGTGGAAGGTGTGTGCCACCTTACGTGGCTGGCGTGGGTCTGTTTATTGTTACGTTGGGATTTAAAAAATGTTACGGATGCAGCGATTTCAGTGAAACCTGCGCACAATGTTCCTGACGCTCCAAAGGTAGCTGCCACCAAAAAGGTTTACGTGTACCATAAGGGGATACAGGTTTGCGATATCCATGCTTTTGGTCCACGACCGATCAAGGGAGTATCTTTCTGCGTAAGCATTATAGAACGTCTGACTGAAACCGCCAAACAGCTGGCTCATACCCAGATCCATATACCGGTGGCCATAATATACGGCCGGATCGATGATGACTGCCTCGCCAAGATTTCCTGTCATATAGTTGCCGCTCCATAAATCGCCATGGAGCAGGGATGGCGGTTCTTCCGGGAAAAAATCAGGGAGGTGGTGATACAGAGAACCGAACATCTGCGAAAGGTCCTTTCCTGCTTTTCCCTGGTCTCTGGCCATCCTCAGCTGCACTTCGAGCCTTTCGGTGATAAAGAATTCGATCCAGTTGCTGTTATTTTTGTTGGTTTGCGGCAAGCTGCCAATGTAGTTATCATGATCAAGGCCAAATTGTCCGTCAGCCGGTTGCACGGAGTGCAGATCTGCCAGTCCGGCGCCAAAATCATCCCAAAAAGTGCTTTGCTGTGACGCCGGTTCGATGTATTCGAGCAGGAGAAGGCTGTCCGTGCCGGCATGCTGGTGGCCAATAACTTCAGGAACACGCAGGGCGCTGGCTCCCTTCAGGAGGTTTAGTCCGCGCGCCTCTGATTCAAACATCCCCGGGTACCTTGTGGCATGGTTCCACTTTACAAAATATCGTCCCACACTGGTATCAACCCTGTGTGCATCGTTGATGCACCCCCCTCCTATTGGCGATATGCTGTTTATGGTCGGACGGGAACTGGTGTGCCTGCTTAGGATCTCTGTTACTGCTTTTTTTATTCCCTCTGAAAGCATTGTGTCTGTTCCGGGTTTTACACACCAGCTGCAAATAAGTAGTGCCTGTCCATGAAGTCAGGTGTCTGAACTATAATGTTCGGGTTCAAGGCTTGCGCAGTTTTGAAAACCAAGGAGTTTACTCTTGTAAATGACTGGTTTCAAAACAAGCATAACGCAGAAACCGGACATTAGAGACAGAC
>PWKN01000211.1 GCA_003559735.1 Bacteroidales bacterium
AAAAAAATGTTGCAGGGAGACGGTAAATTTGGTTATGGATTGTTGCCGGATTTATTATATTTACACCAAATTTGATTACTAATCATAAAGCGAGAAAAAATGAACAAAGTACTTATTTTCACATTGCTGGCTGTTTTGCTTGTATCGGGTGGCTGCAGGAGCCGCAGGGTAACCCGTGTAGATACGGAACGGGCCATTGACCTGAGTGGCCGGTGGAACGACCATGATTCGAGACTGGTGGCGGAAGAGATGATCAGTGACGCCCTGAACCGTCCGTGGCTGAACCGTTTTACCGAAAACAGCGACAGGCCTCCGGTGGTCATCGTTGGTGACGTGCGTAACCGCAGCCACGAGCACATCGATGCCGAAACGTTTATCCGCAACATGGAAAGGGAATTCATCAACAGCGGACTGGTCCGTGTTGTTCAGAGTGCCGAATTTCGCGAACAGATGCGCGAGGAAAGGGCCGATCAGCACGAATTTGCCAATCCCGAAACCGTGGCACAATGGCGGCGGGAGACGGGCGCCGACTATATGCTCACGGGTACGATGAACTCTATCGTAGACCAGTACCGGCGTGACAGGGTAGTCTATTACCAGGTAAACCTGGAGCTTTCCGATATGGAAACCAATGAAAAAGTGTGGATCGGTGAAAAACAGATCCGCAAAACAATCAGGAACTGATAACCCAGGGGGATGTTTTCTTTTCAGGGATATAAGAAGACTCTGTCGGACTGTCACTCAGGGTTTATGACCAAAACCATCCACGTGGTGCTGTTGTTTGCACTGACGTTGTGCCTCTCCGGTTGCCGCACCTATTATCAGCGGCAGCTGGAGTTTCACAGGCACTTTCAGTCGGGCAACATTGAAGCGGCAGCCGGGGTGCTGGAAAACCACAAAGACGCCGACAGGCGACGTACCCGCCTGCTCTACCTGATGAACCAGGGGGTGGTGCATCATATGCTGGGCAACTACGGGAAAAGCAACGACTTTTTTGAAGAGGCCTACATACTGGGAGACGATTACCGGAAAACCTACGGAGATGTCGCCCTGTCATTGCTTGTCAATCCCAATGTTACCGAGTACCGGGGTGAACCTTTCGAGTTGCTGATGATCCACTACTACAAGGCCATGAACTTTATGAGGCTTGGCGACTATGAAGCTGCACTGGTTGAATGCCGCCGGCTGAATATTGCCCTGAATGCCCTCGGCGACCGGTACAGCGGGGAGAACCGGTATCGGCGCGATGCGTTCGTACATAACCTGATGGGAATGCTCTATGATGCAACCGGCGACCATAACAATGCGTTTATCGCATACAGGAATGCACTCGAGATATATGAAGATGACTATTCGAGGCTCTTCGGACTCACGGTGCCGGAGCAGTTGAAAAGAGACCTTGTCAGGGCTGCCCGTCGCGTGGGTTTTACAGATCAGGCAAGGATGTATGAAGAACGGTTCAACATTGAATATGAACCTGCTCCGCGGGGAACGGGTGAGCTGGTTTTTTTCTGGCAAAACGGACTGGGTCCGGTGAAGGATGAACTGAGCCTTACATTTACCATCGTACGCGGATCGGGAGGTGCCGTCCACTTTGTCAATGAAGAGCAGGGTTTGTCGTTCCCGGTGCCGGCATCGTCAAAAGAATCGACCGGCGACCTGGGCGATCTCCGCGTCATCAGGATTGCCCTGCCAAAATACGTGGAGCGCAAGCCGGTGTATGCCTCAGCCCGCCTACAGGCTGGCAGGCAAAGAATAATGCTTGAACGCGGACAAGATATTAATGGCATTGCATTTCAGGCACTCAGCGACCGGATGCTTCAGGAAATGGGCACTGCACTGCTCAGACTGGGGATCAGGCAGGCAGCCGAACAACGCATACGGAAAGAAGATGAAACCGTTGGTGCTATTTTTGGCGTGCTTGGAGCCATTGCCGAACAGGCCGACACCAGGAACTGGCAAACATTGCCCCATTCAATCCATTATGCCAGGATGTATCTTCCTGAAGGGGAAAACAACCTGTCGCTCGAGCTGATCCTTCCCAATGGAAACACGGCAAGGACATTGTCGCTGGAAACCAGCATAAGGCAAGGGAGAACAACGTTTATGAACTTCCACACCCTCGACGCCATACCATAATCCATATCCTGCTGACCCCTTTAATGGCCGACTGCCATTCGTCCACGTCTTTCGCACTCCTGGTCTTTCCCGTGACGCGGTTGTCTGCCTGCTGCTGGCCCCCTGCTCCTTCCGGCCTTCCCCGTGACGTGGTTGTCCGCTCCCTGTTGACCCCATCGCCCATTGTCCGCCTCCTTCAGGCACCCTGCCCCGTCTGACCTTTGTTCGCCGCCTGCCAATGCAGCCCCCCCTTTCCTCCCGTGCCCCGTCTGACCTTTGTTCGCCGCCTGCCAATGCAGGCTTCCTTCCCTCCTGTATCCCATCCCAGATGAAGACGGTCTCGGCAATTCTTGTTACTTTTGGAAAAAATTCTGCAATGGACAAACGACTGCAAGCATTTCAGCAACTGCTGGATATCATGGACGATCTGAGGGCAAAATGTCCGTGGGACAAAAAGCAAACGTTCGAAAGTCTGCGCCATCTTACCATCGAGGAGACCTATGAGCTGGCTGATGCCATTCTCGATGATGACGTGGACGATATCAGGGGTGAACTGGGCGACCTGATGCTCCATATTGTTTTCTATGCGAAGATCGGCAGCGAACAGCAAGCATTCGACATTGCTGATGTGCTTGAAGGCATTAACAAGAAACTGATTCACAGACATCCGCATATATACGGCACCGTACAGGCCGAAACGGCAGAGGAGGTAAAGGACAACTGGGAAAAGATCAAGCTGAAAACCGGTAAAAAGCGTGTTCTGTCGGGTGTCCCAAAATCCTTGCCGGCCATGATAAAAGCCTATCGTATTCAGGATAAGGTAAAAGGGGTGGGCTTCGACTGGGAAGCCCCGCACCAGGTGTGGGATAAAGTGACGGAGGAGATGGAAGAGCTGAAGAATGAAGTGGACAAGGGGGCTCCTCACCGTAAGATTGAAGAAGAGTTTGGTGACCTGCTGTTTGCCCTTATCAATTACGCCCGGTTCATAAATGTAAACCCGGAAAATGCCCTTGAAAGAACCAACAAAAAGTTTGTTAAACGGTTTGAACACCTTGAAAAACAGGCAAAAATGGCGGGGAAGGATTTAAAGAAAATGAATCTTGCCGAAATGGACGTATTCTGGAACGAGGCCAAAGATATGGAAGAGTAGTTACCTGAGGGCCGCTCCAAGATAAACCTCGAAATCGTAAAAAAACCCGGCAGCCCGCTCACCAAGCTGATTGTCAAGATTAAAGGCAGCCTCGATGACCGGCACCTTGCGCAGGCGCGCGATGATGTCTTCCATCGCCACCGCCTGTGTGCCCGATTTGCTGATAAGCAGCAGGTAGTCGAGGTTTTTCGGACGCTCAAACAGGCGTCCCGCCAGACTCTTGTTTGATACCATGAAGTAACGTACCATCAAACCGGGTATGTCATAATGGTAAACAGAAAAAACAGCAGGTGCTGATTGGTTGCAGGGGAGGTAGCTGAAGCCGGACAAACGACGGAAGTCGGCATCCAGGTGCTGGTTCAGAAACCAACACAGCCGGTAGTCCTTCTGCGGTGTAAACAGTCCAACCACGCCAAAAGCTGGTGTGTACGCTATGTCAAGCTTGAGTTTTCCGGGCATAGGCTGTGTGCGTGTTCCTGCTTTTACTGCAAAGGTAAGGGATGAACAGGAACAATCAAAGATCCGGCAAATAATATCTATGATGATTCGCTGTTGCCTGCAATGTGTTCCCAGGCCATGCGTGAAGCATGCTGCTCGGCTTTTTTAATGGAATAGTCTGTTCCGTGGCCTGCCACTTTCCGGTCAATTTCCAGCTCAATTGTGTACAGCTTCCCCCTTTTGCCGTTATCTCTTTCATCTGCCAACTTATAGCCGACCGTCTTTTTCTCTTTTTGTGCCCACTCGATGACCTTGCTTTTGAAATTGATATCCTGCTCCATCATTTCATCAACATCAAGATGGGTTTGAATGATCTTCCTGATGATCATTTTTTTGGTGAAAAGATACCCTTTGTCGAGGTATACGGCACCAATGAACGCTTCAAAGGCATCACCCGGTATGCTGGAACCCTGGGTACCGCTTTCCTTGCTTGCCTGCACCAGGCTGGAGAGACCCAGTTTGCGGGAAAGCATGTTCAGGGTGCTGCGACTGACAATGCGCGAACGCATCTCCGTAAGGAACCCTTCATCTTTATAGGGGAACTTCTTATATAAAAAGTCGGCCACCACCGAACCAAGCACGGCATCTCCGAGGTATTCGAGACGTTCGTTGCACAGACGGTGTCCGTTGTCGGCAAGCGTTGCCACCGACTTGTGCCGAAAAGCAAGGTCGTAGATGTGGACCTTACGCGGACGGTATCCGAAAATATTCTTTATTGCATCAGACAACGTCCGGTCTGAGTCCCTGCGTTTGCGCCGGAAAGAAAAGAATAATGCCAAATTGTGGTGATTATTTTTTAAACTTCTTAAACGCCAGACAAGCATTGTGGCCGCCAAAACCAAAGGTGTTGGACAGTGCGATGCCTACTTTGCGCTCCCTGGCTTTATGATAAGTGAAATCGAGCTTGTTGTCAATTTCAGGATCATCGGTAAAATGGTTGATGGTGGGTGGTATGATGTCGTTTTGTACAGCAAGGATGGTTGCAATGGCCTCTGCCGCACCGGCTGCTCCAAGCAGGTGTCCGGTCATTGACTTGGTAGAGTTTATGCTGATCTTGTAAGCATGATCGCCAAAGAATCCGACAATGGCCTTTGGCTCTGCAATGTCGCCCAGAGGCGTTGATGTACCGTGTGTGTTGATATGGTCAATCTCCTGGGGAGATATGCCGCTGTCGCTTAAGGCGTCAGCCATCACCAGGGACGCACCAAGACCTTCAGGATGTGGACTGGTCATGTGGTATGCATCGGCAGACATTCCTCCGCCCACTACTTCTGCATATATTTTGGCGCCACGCCGGAGTGCATGCTCCAGCTCTTCGAAAATGATCGTGCCACTGCCTTCACCGAGCACAAAACCATCACGGTCTTTGTCGAACGGACGGGAAGCTGTTTTGGGATCGTCGTTGCGTACCGATATGGCATGCATCGCACTGAACCCGCCTAGTCCGGCTTCATTCACCGCCGCCTCCGAGCCTCCGCTTATAAAAATATCGGCTTTGCCCAGGAGGATAAGGTTATAACAGTCGATCATCGCATTGGCAGACGAAGCACAGGCAGATGTGGTGGTATAATTGGGACCGCGAAAGCCATATTTGATGGAAATATGACCAGCGGCAATGTCGGCGATCATTTTTGGAATGAAAAACGGACTGAAACGGGGTGGACCTTCTTTTCCCGAATAACCAGCCACCTCCTTGAAAAATGTCTCCAAACCGCCAATGCCACTGCCCCAGATAACGCCTGTACGGTCCTTGTCCAACCCGTCCAGATCCAACCCGGCATCTTTTACGGCTTCCTCAGTCGATACCATGGCATACTGGGTGAACGGATCGTACTTCCGGGCCTCCTTGCGGTCAAAATGATCGTTCGGATTGAAGTCTTTTACCTCGCAGGCAAACCGTGTTTTGAAATTTGAGGCATCAAACTTTGTGATGGGGGCCGCACCACTCTCGCCTTTCAGCAGTGCTTCCCAATATTCAGGGCTAGATTTACCGATGGGTGTAAGAGCACCTAATCCGGTAATAACCACTCTTTTAAGTTTCATGGTGCTGGTTTTTGTTTAACATTCAAATGAAGCCCACATGGGTTTGATGTTCCAAAAGCGGACACAAAACCATACATGTGGGCTCCATTGTAAAACAACATCGTTTTTACTTGCTGTCCTTTTCAATATAGGCAATCGCTTCCCCTACCGTGCTGATTTTCTCGGCCTGGTCATCGGGAATGGCAAGATTGAATTCCTTTTCGAACTCCATAATGAGCTCAACAGTGTCTAAAGAATCTGCACCCAGGTCATTTGTGAAACTGGCTTCGGGTGTTACTTCCTTTTCATCTACACCAAGCTTATCAACAATGATAGCCTTTACTCTAGTAGCAATGTCAGACATGGTTTCTCCTTTTTTGGTTAAACAGGCTGCAAAGAAAAATAATTCATTCGTTATTACCAACTTTTTTGCTTTATATTTTTGTTTAAAACACGTTAAAGTGCTGAAAAACAAAAAATAAAACAATTAAACACATATGTGCCGGCAGCTATAAAACGGTCAAAAAGTCCTTGTTTTTGCCGTTTTTTTTTACTTTTACCCATCGATCTGCAGGATCACCGCACCGTAATATCCGCTTTACCGTCCGGCTTCAGCACAACTGCCAGCAACGGTACTGCCGGTTTTACCGGCTTATACAGGCAAAGACGTGAGGCGCGACCGGCAAATCCCACAACGTAGAATGGAACCTGTCGGACAAACATCGGCATTCTTGCCAAGGCAAATATAATGAAAAAACCAATAAAAAAACACCGCATCGCCATATTGGCCTCCGGAAGTGGAAGCAATGCCGCGAAATTCATCTCATATTTCCGCAATCATCCTTCCATCAGCGTGGTTTTGGTGGTGTCGAACAATGCGTCGGCGTTCGTTTTGCAACGTGCGGCCAATGCAGGTGTACCACAAGCTGTTTTGCCCCGCAAGGCCTGGGAAGAAAAAAGAGAGGTGCTGGCTTTGTTCGACAGCCACCAGGTTAATGCCATCGTGCTGGCCGGCTATATGCGGCTGCTTCCGCCATGGATGACAGATAGGTATAGCGGACGGATATTTAATATACATCCTGCATTGCTCCCTGATTTCGGGGGGAAGGGGATGTATGGAATGCACGTGCACCGGGCAGTGATTGAATCGGGAGCACGGCGCAGCGGTATTACTGTACACCTGGTGAATGAAAGATATGATGAGGGCCCCGTCCTGTTTCAAAAACAGGTCGATGTTCTGCCGGGCGACACCCCCGAAACCCTTTCAGAAAGGATCAGGCAGCTCGAACACGAACACTACCCCAGGGTGGTGGAGGAATACCTGGGCGCCTTACCCCTCATCTGAAACTACCGATACTGCTTTGACTGCGGCATCGAGCAACGGCTGATTTGATATGGGTGCACCCACGGCTTCGTGCATCCACTGCAGCGGGGTTAGGTTGCCCAGCGAAAACATTCTGTCAACCTCATCAGCCAGTGATCGTCCGCTTATGTGCTGTTCGATCTGGAACTCAATGAGATGACCCAGTGGATAGGCACTAAGATACAACGGGTAGCTGATCATGTGTGAATAGACCGCCAGGACCGGCGAATCTTTGACACCAAAGACAGGGGCATAATAATTGTTCCATACATCAACAGCGATCCTGATCGTTTCTTGTTTCAGCTGTTCCGGTGTGGCATCCGGATTATCATACAGCCAGCGCCAAACGGCCATGTCAACAAGGGAGACCCCCATTATCTCATAGGTACCCCAGAGGATGTCCAAAGTGTTCAGGTACTCGCGCTCAGGATCCTCATCATCGAGTCCGAGAAGCTTCAGGTCACGCACCTGGAATATGAACGCAAGCGCTTCGGTAAACGCAGTGTTGGGCACCCCGTTCATCATATAATAATCTACATCATGGAGGCTGATGGTTTGCTCAACATTGTGTCCGAGTTCGTGGGCAGCTATGTTGAAGCCATTGTAGGTCATGCCGTCTTCTGCAATCCGTGTTCGCAAATGCGAATATTGTGACCGCATCTGGGCCCCCCATGCATGTCCGGCACCCCTGGCTCCCTCTACGACAATTTTAGAAGAGATCTCTTCGGCACGGGTCCGGTCATATCCGAGGGTTACCAACAATTCAGGCAGGTCTTTCTCCAGTGCCTGGGCATCGGGGTATTTTTTCCGGGTTATGCGGTCGAGCTCCGACTCTGCAATCCCACTGCGTGCCTTAAAGCCATCATACCAGATGTCGAAAGGCTCCAGGTCGCGACCCAGGCGTTGGGAGATCAGTCGGCCAACATCCTTCAGTACGGGCGCACTCACCAGGTCAGTAAACAGTGCTTCAACCTCATCCATGCTAAGCTCCAGGCCTTGCTGAAAAGCCCGCTCTATGTAAGTAGGATAATTGGGCGAATATGGATCGGCTTCTTTCCGGGCCCGGTAGTTGCCGAGCAGGTGAAGATATCGTGTGTTGGGTTCCGGACTGGCAGTTAACTCTTTTTCATCACGGGTAACAACATTAGAATAAGGGTTCCAGTGTACTTCAGGGTTGTTGATGACCTTTTCGGGGATGGTTTGGTCAATGATGCGTTGCATCACCTGGTAGATCATGCGCTGCCGTTCCAATCCCTCTGCGGTGCCATCGTAATTCGCCTTCAGCTCATCGCGCAGGCCCCAGTGGGTGATCAGGCGCAACTGTCCGGGGAAAATGCGTTCACCCTCATCGTTCAGTAATTGTCCCATTATAATGTTGTACTCCGACACGTAATTGTCGGCATCAGTGCTTACCCGCGAGATCTTTTGGTTGACGTCGGCCGGCACCCTCGAAGTGAATACATCTCCCATGCGTGCATAAGCCCAATCCAGGCGACTCCAGTCCTTGCCCAGTTCATTTTTTTCCTCCAGGCTGTAAAAAGGGAAATGAAGAATGGTGAGAAATGCAATTTTGTTCCTGTAGAAGTCTTCTGCAAGATGTGCCCCGGGAGCATAACTGCCGAACAAGACATCGACGGGCTTGATCGGACCCCAGTCGAGGTGCAGCGGCTTGGTAAGCTCAAGGCTCATCTGGTTTAAATGACCCCATATGGTCTCGTAATTGCGCGACAGGGTGTTGAACAACTCCTTACGCTGTTCTTCGTCCGCCAGGTAATTCTCAACACAAAAGTTTACAAAAGCCTCTGTGCTGCCGTCATCTTCTCTCCATAATGCAGCAACCTGTGCTACACCACGTTGAATAAGTGCGGCATCATCTTCGCCGTGCTTTTCAATAAGTTGCTGAATCACCGCCTCAACGGTGGCATCAGGAATGAATCTCATATCGTGTCTCCTTTGTTGTTCGCCGGTGCTGCATCCGAATGCGGACAGCAACACGAGCATAATGATGATCAAAAATGGTTGTTTCATGATGGCAGGATTTTAAATTGATAAACTGGTGTCCAAAAATAGTACTTATCGGCCATCGTACAACAAAATCATTAAACAATACAAGACAGGTATTTGTTTTCTTACTGTAAGAACGGCACACCAAATAATTTTTTCTTATCTTTGAACATCTTCCAGGGTGACGCCGGTAGCTGCGTTGGCCCTGTATCAATCAATATAAATCATAAAAATAATTCTATTGCTATGTCAAATTATCACGAACCTGCAGACGAACTATCACAAGAGGCACGCAATTTTTCGCGTGCACTGAACAGCCTGAAAGAAGAGATTGAAGCGGTCGACTGGTATCATCAGCGTGTGGTTACCTGCAACGACCCCGACCTGGCTGGAATCATGGCACACAACCGTGATGAAGAAATAGAACACGCCTGTATGACCCTGGAGTGGTTGCGGCGCAACATGCCTGGCTGGGATGAAGAACTGCGCAACTGGCTTTTTAAGGAGGGCGATATCATGGGCGCACACAACCACGATCACGACGACGACCATGACCACCAGGCAGGCAAATCTGATTCATTGGGTATTGGTAAAATAAAAAAGTAAAAGGAGGAGATTATGGATATTTTAAGGAAATCAATGGCTCCCATTTCCAATGAAGCATGGGAGGAGATCAATGATACGGCAGTTGATGTGCTTACCTCGGTGCTATCCGGACGTAAGTTTTTGGATGTGGAAGGGCCCAAAGGATGGGATTATGCTGCCTTGTCGACCGGACGGATACATGTACCGGCAAACCAAAAAGGACCGGTAAAATATGGGATGCACCTGGTTATGCCACTGGTTGAAGTGCGCGTTCCGTTTGAACTGAACATATGGGAACTCGACAATGTGGCGCGGGGTGCCAGGGACATTGAACTGGATTCTCTTGAGAACGCCGCGCGGGAAGCTGCGAAGTTCGAAGAAAATGCCATATATGAGGGCTTCAAGGCTGCCAGCATAGCGGGACTGAAAAACAGCAGCGACCACGACAACCTTGTGTTCCCGGAAGAAGCTGAAGACATCCTGAACGTAATATCAATGGGTGTTTCCAGGCTGAAGACAGCTTCAATAGAAGGACCTTACTCGTTGGTGCTCAACACGGAGAAATGGCAAAAGATCAATTCATTCATCCGTGGATACCCGCTGCGGAAACAATTGGAAAACCTGCTTGGTGGCAACATCATACTGGCACCCTATGTGAAGGAGGCCTACCTGGTTTCTGAACGTGGTGGCGATTTTCGCCTGGTGCTCGGACAGGATATGTCTATCGGCTACGAATCGCACAACAACAAAACGGTTCAGCTCTATTTTACCGAGTCGTTCACATTCCAGGTCGTTGACCCGGCCGCAGTGATCGTACTGAAGTAGGGGATAACCCCCTGTCATTTTCAGCCGGCCGAAGCCACCTTTTTGCGTGTGCGTTTTGCCGGCCCCCGACCCGGCGATCATCGTCGGGACACAGGGAAACAATTCAGCCTTTACTTGTCCCGGAGACGATAAAAAAAACCCGGGAAGTAAAGGCTGAAGTGGTTATATGCATATGTGCAGGTTCTGCATCAGGACATATGTTCCGGGCAATCGGATCACGGTTGTTTGCTGAAGTAGTCCTCCATTACCTGTTTGAATTCATCCATGGTCATGTCGTACTTTGGAGTAAGCGATTGCTTGTCGGGAAAAGTTTCCATATGCAGCGTGCTGGTGGGGAAAGCAAACCGAACACCCAGCTTTTCGGCAAGGCGCACAATCTCTACCAGCACTTCGTGCCGGGCGCGCAGCTCTTCCGGCCAGGTGGGTACGGCAAAAAATATGTAGAACATGATCTTCAGTGAAAAATCGCCCATCTCATTGAATTCAACAATATAGAAATCCTTCCTTGTATTGGGGTGCTTCTCCACGATCTTGCGGAGCCCTTCAACAAACACTTCAATAAGGTCGGGCGGCGTGTCATATGTGATGGAAATGTGCATAAAGAACCGGCGAAACTCGCGCAGACCGTGGTTGTCGATCGTAGAGTCAGACAACTTGCCGTTGGGGACATACGTCAGCGAATTCCTGAATGTGCGGATGCGCGTTGACCGGAACCCAACCTCTTCGACGGTGCCGTCAAGATCACCACTGGTAATCCAGTGACCTACGGCAAACGGTTTGTCGATAAAGATCATCAGTGAGCCAAAAAAGTTCTTCAAGGTATCCTGTGCTGCCAGCGCCAGCGCCAGTCCGCCTATCGACAAACCGGCAAGTAAGGCGGTAATGTTTATATCGAGGTTCTGCAAAATAAACAGTCCGCCTACCACAACGACAAACACCCGCAACACCTTACGGATGATCGGTATTACGTGGTTGTCAAGACTGCTTTCGGTATCTCCTGCCAGCTTTTCAAGGTACAGGGAGAATACATCTACCAGTTTATAAAACACAAGTATGGCAAAAAATGGGAGGATCGCCTTGAAGGCAAAGGCGAAATACCGGCTTACCTCCACCGGCAACTGAAGCATGGGGAACAGCACCACGATGAACAAAAACACCACGAACAGACTGAGGGGCTTGGCTACGGGCAACAGGTACGGCCGTACCAGTCGGTCGTATCCCATCTTCTCTGCCCCCTTATAGAGAATTCTGCTAAACAGATACCGTAACAGTTTGTGTATTAGAAAGCTGAAGATGATCAACAACAGTATCCCAAGGTGTTGCCATAAATAGAGGCCGGCAAACATATATTTTCCAATACCGGGTAACAGCTTGATCAACAGATCGGGTCCGAATGGAAACACTTCGCGGTGCAGGCGGTCTATGCTGCCTATGCTTTGCAGACTGTAGAGCCAGCGATCGCCGCGTTTTTCGAGGTACACTTCCGGCAGATGACGGGTGGGCATGTATTGTTGTTTCAGATCACCCCTGATCGTGTCGGTGTGGTTTGGATCTGCCGGGGCAGCGTCAAGATTGATATAGTACCCCTTGCCGTCAAAGATCTGTTTCATCCGAATTGCTGCATCCCGGGCTTCCTCCGGACTAAGTTCGGGGTGCATAAAGGCCTGTGCCGCCTTGTCGGCATCATAACTGCCGGGCTGAAGGAAATGTAAATGGGTGTGGAGGGTATGGTATGGCGTGCTCACATTGACGCGGACATCCGGTTCATTCCTCCAGTCAGCCTGCTGCTCTTCTTCGGCAATGTCTGCCGATAAGGGAAAAACAAACAATAAAAACAAGGACAAAAAGGACAAATGTTGTTTATAATACATGATGGACATGATCATCAGGAATTTGATTATTATACTGAAATAAAAAACAAAGGTATAAAAATTAACCGGCAAACCATTGCTTCACCTGACTTGTGCAATCTGTAAATTTCATATCTTTGGCAGTTAACCATTCATCTGAACCCATGGGAAAAGCAAAAAAGTTTGGCACATTTGGCGGCGTGTTCACCCCGTCTGTGCTTGCCATCCTTGGTGTTATCATGTACCTGCGCCTGCCGTGGATCGTCGGACAAACCGGATTGTGGCCGGTACTGGGAATCATCATCATCGCACACATCATCACCATTTGCACCGGGTTGAGTGTGTCATCAGTGGCTACGGACAAGCGGGTGGAGACGGGTGGCAGCTATTATATCATTTCGCGCAGCCTCGGACTGCCAATTGGGGGTACGCTGGGTGTTGCTTTGTTCGTTGGCTTCTCATTCAGCGTAAGTCTCTATTTGATTGGTTTTGCGGAGACCTTTCTGAATGTGTTCGGAATGGAACTGAGCCTGCACAACATACGGATCACCGGTGCCATCGTTTTGCTGCTGGTTACCGCCCTGACGTTCATCAGTACGTCGCTGGCCATAAAATCCCAGTACCTGATCATGGGTGCCATTGTGTTGTCCTTGTTGTCGATATTCTTTGGAAGCCATGATGTGCAGCCGCAGGAACCACTGATGACACCCGCCACCGACTCCCTGCCCTGGATCGCACTTTTTGCCATATTCTTTCCAGCAGTTACCGGATTCCAGGCGGGTGTCTCCATGTCGGGCGACCTGAAAAATCCGCGAAAAGCCATCCCATTGGGTACCATGATGGCCATTTTGGTTGGGTTTTTGGTTTATGGCGGACTGGCCCTCTTTTTTGCTTTTACCGTTGACCGTGAGCTGTTGTTGCACGATCCTGCAGTGCTGTTTCAGATCTCAATGGTGCCTGAACTGGTCATTGCCGGTATCCTGGCGGCTACACTGTCGTCAGCGATGGTCAGCATCCTGGGTGCTCCGCGCGTTTTGCAGGCAGTGGCCATGGACAGGATACTGCCCGGCTTTTTTGCCAGGGGTCACGGTGCCTCCAATGAACCCCGTAACGCCCTGCTGGTCGCATTTGTGATCGCACTGACCGGTATCGTCATCGGTGAACTGAACGTGATCGCGCGGATTGTGACCATATTTTTTATCATCACCTATGGTTTTCTGAACATTACCTATGCGATCGAAAGCTGGGCAGGGAGCGACTTCAGACCCTCATTCAAGATTCCCCGTTTTGTGAGCATTGTGGGTGCGCTTGCGTGCATTGTGGTAATGATACAATTAGACATCGCAGCACTGATCGTGGCTTCGGTCGTGCTGATGGCCCTGTTTGGATTCCTTAAGAAAAAAGAGCTCAGCCTGCAAAGTGGCGATACGTGGACAGGCGTGTGGTTGTCGGTCGTTAAGACTGCCCTGGCCAGACTGATGACCTCCGATAAAAAAACCCGGCACTGGCGTCCGAATGTGATGCTGTTCAGCGGAGGTGAAAAAAACCGGCCACACATGATAGAAATGGGACGGGCACTGGTGGGCAAAATGGGGGTGTTTACCAACTTTGAACTAACGGAACAGCCTTCGGGCGACATCCTGTCGGGCATTAAGGACCTGCATATGCAGGGTGCCAACACCATCAGGTCAGCAGGGATGTTTACCAGGCGCCATACCTGCCGGGACATATATGAAGGGATCGACATCATTGCACGCGTATATGGATTTGCCGGATTTGAACCCAATACCGT
>PWKN01000273.1 GCA_003559735.1 Bacteroidales bacterium
AGTCCCGTCATATTCGTAGGTGTCCTCATTGACCATGGCCATTCCGTCAGCCAGGTAGTTGTAAATAATCGTTGCCTGGTCATTGGGTTCTGAATCAGGGTATAGTCTGTTCAGCAGGAACCGCATGCTTTGTGATGCAGGATTATTGGGTGTGAATACATTATCTACTCCCAAATAAGCATAATCTTCATCCGTTAATTCGTAGCCGAAACCTGCATCCAACCATTCAGGGTGGAGCAAAAAGTGGTTAAACGTTACCAGGGCACTGCTGTTTTCGCGCAGTGTGACAAAGTGGCCGGCCAGTATACCGGGTATATGATCCATAGCCGGTATGTCGTCGTTAAACGCTTTGTTTTCGGCTACAAAACCGCCAATTCTGTTGTAATCCGATTCGGTCAGGGTATATTCTATGCGCTCACTGTATGGCCCGATACCGTCATCCAGTTTTTGATACAGGTCTTTGTTCGGATCGCATGAATACAATGCGAATATGCTTGTCAGGAGCAGTAAGCAGCAGAATAATGTTGTATTTTTCATGTGTTTATATTTTGATTTTTTACATTCAATTCAGCTTGTTAAAACCTGATTCGCAATGAGGTAGTCCACGAACGTCCCCAACCATAGTACACCAGTGCAGTATCATAATTGAACGATCGTCCGTCTGTGGCATCCCTGATGGCTTCTGTATTGAACACATTATTGACATTGGCGATCAGTGTTGCATTCAACCCTGCAATGGTAAACCGGTACCTGAGGTTTACGTCCATCAGCTGGTATGAAGGCATTTGCCATGAATCGGTTCCCCTGGTTGCAAAATCACCACGGTCTTCCACATTAAAATTGGCGAAAAGACGGTCATAGTGGTTGGCGTCAAAGCCTATCCTCAGGTTTGGCAGCACCTCATAACTTACACCCAGCGCTGCGGTTGTCTGGGCCGAATTACCCACCTTTAGTCCGCCGGCATAAACCTCTATACTGTCAATAAAAACCTGATTCTCGTCGTAAATTTCGGCAATCAGGTCATCCTGCCAGGTCCAGTCGCCCACTGAGAACATGCCCCTTATCTCCAACTGTGCCGTCGGACGCAGGGTAAAGTCAATTTCGATCCCCTGGTGCAATGCGTTCAAACCGCTGATATTTGCAATAACACCCTGGCCGAGGTTCCTCACCAAAGCTTTGTCTAGCCATTCTGTCCGGTACAGGATCACATTTGCAGCGACGATGGGTGTGCGCAGTCCGTAGCCTATTTCTGATGAAAACACCCGTTCGTGTCTGACCCCGACATTCTCTACGTTTGTAAAGCCTACATAAGCCCACCGGAAAAACGGAGCACGGGTAAAGTAACCCACATTGCCAAATACATTATGGTATGCAGAAATGTTATAGTTTGCCCCCCCTTTGAGGCTCCAGGCCGTGAAATCGATCCAGTCGCCGCGCTGGGGTGTCATTGCCCGCATACCTACGATGCTGTTGTATTGTCCCATAAGATCCTCATAGCCTTCCTGGTCTCCCTGCGCAAGGGCTGCATCGGCCTGTGCCTTGTAATCATCTGCTTCTGCCTGGAGTTCCAGGCGCTGGGGTGAGTCATCATCATAATACAGGAAATAATCGGTACGGCGGTAGCTGGTGTTGGAAAGGGTTGCCGAAACAAAAGCAGAGTATTGATCGGTTGTATATTCTGCCTGTCCGAACAGTCCCCCCCACATCACTTCGCCGAGGTCGTGATAGGATATCTTATCTCCCTCTTTCAGTCTTTCATGTCGTGGCCTGTTTACGTCGCTGAAATTTTCGAAGTGTGAGCCACCCAGAAGGTTCGTGACTTCCTGGAAGTGGTAGCCACGGTAATACCTTAAGTCCACCCCCCCGGTAAAGGTGTATTTGTCATATTCGGTTTGTGCCGTTGAAAGCACCCCATACCAGTCGTGTTCATTGACTGCCCTGCCAATGATGGCTTTGGAGCCTGTGGGGGAGAGTGCATTTTCAGCAACAACGGCATCAAAGTCGAGATAACCGTCGGGAGTCAGTTTTGTTGTCGCAGTTGGCAGACCGCTGTCCCTGTCGTATTGCAGCCAGTCACTCCTTTCACCAAGGGTGCGCCTGCCACCGCCCGATGATATTGAGACATAGGCAGCCGTTGAAAGGGTGGTGTTGGGAGTAATTGACCAGTAGTGGTTCAGTGATATCTGTGGTTTATGGTATTCGTTGTAGGAGGCCGCATACTTTTCACCATTCAGTATCCCGATGGAAGGGTTGTACCGTATGCCCTGGGGATGGTCGCGGTATGTTTGTATGCGCTGGCGTGGCCACCGCTGGTTGTGCCATTGCGGGGCTCCGAAAGCAGTTAGCGAAACCGTATGATCCCTGCTCACCCTTTTGGATACATTCAGAAAATAGGACCATGCTTCATAATCGGCACCATACACAAAACCTTCGCCCGACCTGCGACCACCAAGGGCTGTAACGGCCCAGCCATTGTCAAGCAATCCGGTTGAGAAGCTGAGTGCCTCCTGCCTGTACCCATCATGTCCGACAGCATACAAGAGCGTACCACCCTGCCTGGCTTCGGTCGACTGGGTGATGATGTTGATGGTGCCCCCAACAGAGCTGATGGCAAGACGTGATGCACCCAGTCCCCTTTGCACCTGCATGGTTTGTGTTACATCCGACAAACCGGCCCAGTTGGACCAGTAAACCCTGCCGTTCTCCATATCATTTACAGGCACACCATTGATCAGTACACCAATGTTGTTGGAATCAAAACCACGCATATTGATCCGTCCGTCACCAAATCCACCGCCATCGCGCGTTGCATAGACGCTGGGGGTTGATTGAAGGATTTGGGGGAACTCCTGCGTGCCCAGTCTTTCCGTGATTGCCTCGGCAGATATGTTGGAGATGGCAACAGGCGTTTGCCGGTCACGGGCAAAGGACGAAACAACCATCACTTCCTGCAAGCCTATGGTGCTTACTTCCATGACCAGTTGTCCCAGTTGCTGGTCTGTCGAGGCATCAACCGTTAACAGCTTGTCAACATATCCCATATAGCTGATGTTTACCGAGTAAACACCCGCTTCGACGGTGACTTCAAAGTTGCCGTCAATGTTGGAGGTGGTGCCGTATGTTCTGGCTGTTTCCACATTGATGAGCTCGATCAGGGCCGCTGGCAACCTGTTTCCCTCTTCATCCACAACCGTTCCTGTGATAACAGAAGCCGCCAGCTGGTGTCCTGTCAACACCAGCATGGCAGCCAATAAAAACAAATGGATCACTAATTGCTTTTGTCTCATTGGAGTACTGTTTTATGAATAACCTGTTGTTATGGCTAAGTATAATTACCTGTTTATCTGCAACTTCAGACTTTGAATTTCGTTGCCGGTGATTACCCTGACTATATACATGCCCGGACGCAGGCCATGGGTATTCAGCTGAATCAGTTCTGATGAAACACCGGTTTCTTCCATAACCAATTGTCCGCTTAAATGATACACACGAACCTGATCTATTTGTTTGCCTTTGTTTTCCAGGAAGAAATGGGTGGTGGCCGGATTCGGATAGAGTCTGAACACCGGATCGTCGGTTACAGGTATGGCTGTAGCGTCGGGTTCCATAAAGTCGGCAAGCATACGCGGCTGTATCCTGGAAACCTCAAAACGCTGATGAACCACGGCAATGAGGTCTTTGGGGGTAT
>PWKN01000269.1 GCA_003559735.1 Bacteroidales bacterium
CGTGGAGTGGCCCACGAGCTGGCAACATACAGGGAAGCAGAGGAGTATGTGCACTTTGGAACAAAGCTGCGCGGTTTTATACAGCAGGCCGAAGAGTCGCTCGACTTTGCCATATACAACATCAGTGGCAATGTAGGAGAGAACATCGCTGATGAGATCATCCAGGCACATGAGCGGGGAGTTGATGTACGGGTGATCGTGTCGGGACATACAAGCTATGCAAATCATCAGATGAAGCGTATGGCCGATGCCGGGGTGCCATCGGTAGAAAGTCTGGGAGGAGAACAGATGCATAACAAGTTCCTGGTGGTTGACGCAAACCATAGCGATCCGTCAAAAACATGGATCATCACCAGTTCGTGGAATGTAACCGATCACGGCACGTATCATCAGCACCAAAACATGGTGGCTGTCCAGGATGTTGCCCTGGCAAGGGGATACTGGCATGAGTTTAACCAGATGTGGGGCGCTTCATCAGGCAGTTTTCATCCGGCGGAAGCCTTGTTTGGAGAAAACAAAAAGGTGGTCAATCCGTCAGTATTCTGGATTGGCGACGAAGAAACAAGAGTAGAACTGTATTTTAGTCCGCAAGCCAACACCGAGGCACAGATCAACCGCACACTGTCCTCAGCCGAAGAGAGTATAGATCTTGGTCTGAACATCATAACCCGCAGACCCGTGTCCAATACAATGCTCAGCAGGTTTAACCAGGGCGTTCCGGTAAGGGGTGTGATTGGCACGATCACCGGAGTGGGCAATGAATGGGACTATCTGAGCACCTGGGCAGATGTTCATCATTTTTCGCAGGATGATTTCGGACTGTTACACCATAAGTATGCCATTGTTGATGGAGAAAAGGGCGGAGTCAATGCAAAAGTGATCACCGGTTCACACAACTGGTCGGCCAATGCTAACTTCCGGAATGATGAGAACACCCTGATCATTCATTGTGAACGCGTTGCCAATGAATATTTCCAGGAGTTTGCTGCCCGGTACTGGCAGGCTGGGGGTGAAGACCTGTTCGAAGTACCTGTATATGTTGATGACTTTGGTGCCGGCAGAACCGGCGGACAATTATCTGTTCGCAATTACCCAAACCCGTTCACTACAAGCACAACCCTTGAGTTTATAGCCACTTCGGGCGGACGTGTGGAGATAACCGTATATGATATGATGGGGCGTACTGTGGCCGTATTAACAGATGAGGTGGCAGATGTGCCCGGAAAGCAAAACGTGGCATTTGATGCATCTGGTCTGAAGGGCGGCTTGTATTTGTATGTAGTGCGATTGTGTGACGGAAATACAGGTGCCGGGATTATGTCGGTTATGAAGTAATATTTTGCTTGTAATACAAAAATATTATTGTAATTTTAGGCATTGAAAAAACCATTTATTCACCAAAAAGGATTGCTATGAACATTATTGACAGGGTAAAGAACATTTTAATTACACCCAAAACCGAATGGGAAGTCATAGAGAAAGAGACGACCGAGATCCCCAAGCTTCTGACCGGGTACCTGTTGCTGCTGGCCATCATTCCTGCAGTAGCAAATTTCATTGGTTATGCATTGGTTGGGTACAGGGTTCCTTTTTACGGAACAGTGAGCAGTTTCAACCTTGGCATAAGGCAGGCCGTAATGGGTTATGTTTCGCCGATCATCGCTGTCTTTGTAGCGGCATTTGTAATTAACCTTCTGGCCGATTCTTTTGGGTCGAAAAAAGATTTTCGCCGCGCCTTTCAGTTGGTGATGTATTCTTATACACCAGCAATTGTGGCGGGCATTTTCATGATCATTCCCTCTCTCGGGATCCTTGCAAGCCTTGCCGGACTATACGGACTTTATCTGTTGTATATTGGGATGAAGCCAATGATGCAAACACCCGATGAGAAGGTTACAGGGTATTTCGTCGTTAGTTTGCTGGTAATGATCGTAGCAAGCATAGTAGTGGGAGTCATATTGTCTGCCCTGTTTCTCAGCGGGAGCATGATGGCTGGAGGGTTTTAACTTTCAACCCGAGAGTCCGCCGTCTTAAAGGTGTCTGAAGACGAAGCAACTGCTTCGTCTTCAGACACCTCTTCTTCTTTTTCGAATGACAATGACCAGATAATGGCTTCCACCTGCCGCATATAGTCCCTCTTGTCATATTTGGGGGCAAACACCCATCCATCAATCATAAAGAGACGATTGGTGTTTTCATCAACAAAAGTATACGTAACTAAGGGTCCGCCCATAAAATCTCCCTGAACACGCCACAGGCTGCGTGCTTCAATGGCATACTTGTCATTAAAGTCGATTTCGCGAAAAAGGGGACGCAATTTCATCTCTCCGCGGTAGGTGGTCATATAGGAGCCCGGAAACTGTCCGGGAACATATTGCCGGGTGATGGAGTCGCGTCTTGCCCAAATCACATCCTCGTCAAAATCAACCGCCGGATCGGTATAATCCATTGTCCATATCATCACCGACTGGTCAAACTCTTCCCTTGTGGCGGTTTTCCGGAGCCAGATAAAGTTATCGGCTTCTACGGCTACAAAGTAGCCCTCAGGAATGGCCATATCAAGTCCGAACATATCCTTAACTGCCCTGTGCGACGAAGATTGTATCATACGCCGGTAAGCATTTTCCAGGCGCAGGTATTCAACAGCCAGGTATCGGTCATAGAATGTTTCCGCGTTGTTGTTGATAATGCGTACAACGGCGTCCTGGTCGGGTGCTTTGACACGCACCACCAGTTGCGGATAGGACCACACGTCACGGCTGAACTCAATGGTGGGCGACGACATGGTTTCGTCCACTTCAATAAAGAATATGTGGCGATGCGTTTCCAGGATCTTTGAGAAATCCCTCCTTGGCACAAAGATCACGTTGAACATAGGTTCGGCCTGGGGGAGCATGGGAACCGGGGCGCGAAACACATTGTTGAATGCCTCTCCAACCCTACCATCCCACAAGTATTGTTCAGTAATGACCAGCAGTTCTCCTGCCCTGCCAGAGGCTGATGGTTTGGTGGGACGTTCAACCGTTGTGCACGAGGTGACCAGGAAGAAGAACAACGTGATGAAGAGGAAGAAAAGGGGTTTGTTCAGCAATCTCTTTTGGGTTTTCATATGTTTGAATTTTGGTTTCAATTGTCAGATGCAACCAACAGCAACCCAGCCGGACACGCTCCGGGGACCTGGATGTTCCTAATCTACCCGTAGACAGTTATTCTTCCGTTTTCTTCTTGTCGGCAATGGTTTTTTTTTCTTCTGGTTGTTCGTCGTCATCGTCGATCTCTTTCTGGGCTTTTTTAAACTCTCTCATGCCTTTGCCGAGACCCTTCATCAGCTCTGGGATTTTTCTGCCGCCAAACAACAACAGGACAACCAACAGGATGATAATGATCTCTGTTGGCCCGGGTGAAAACAAAATCGTGAAGTTCATGTGTATTTACGTTTTAAAATAAGTTTCTTTGCCATTTTACAAATCAGCCTACAAACCTAAGGGTTTTTTCCCAATTAATGAACCAAAAAACAAATGTTTGTATTGTTTTATGAATAATGGGTTATTGTTGTGCGATCCAGGAAGCCGGATTCATCTTGTCATTGCCTTTCCATATTTCGAGGTGTAGAGAGGTTTTGTCGTTGCGCCTGTTGGTCCCCACTGTGCCAATGTCATCCCGCGCATTCAAAGGTTGTCC
>PWKN01000059.1 GCA_003559735.1 Bacteroidales bacterium
GTGGCCTTTTCAAAATCACCATTTGCCTCTACCAGTGCCTTCTTACAGTCCATCATCCCGGCACCTGTTTTCTTTCTCAGTTCGTTTACCTGAGCAGCGGTTATATTTGCCATTCTGTTATTTGTTTTATTGTTCGCAGCTATTAATTAAACCCTTGTAAGCTTACTTATTTCCTCGGTCTTTTGCCTGCAGGCTTCCTGCTGGCTGTCCGCCTTCCCTGCATCGAATCCTTCCCCTCTTCTTCTTTCATTTTTGCCTTTTTTGCAAGGCGCTCTTTTTTCTCCTCAAGTTCATCGGCAGTCAGGTCTTCATCATCAGCTTCTTCGAGTTCCTTAAGGCGTAAACGTTCTCTTTCCTCTTCGCGCTCACGCTCTTCCTCTTCCTCGGCCGCTTTATCCTTATCGAGCTTCCTTTCTGCCAGTCCCTCCTGAATCGCTTCTGTCATCAGTTTTACGATGATGTTTATCGATTTTGAAGCATCGTCATTTGCCGGTATCGGGAAATCAACCTCCAGCGGATTTGCGTTTGTATCGACGATGGCGAAGGTGGGAATGTTCAGTTTCCTGGCTTCCCTTACAGCGATATGCTCCTTACAAATGTCGACCACAAAGATGGCAGCGGGCAACCTGTTAAGGTCCGCAATGCTACCCAGTTGTTTCTCCAGCTTGGCACGTTCGCGCATCACCTGCAGCCGTTCCCTTTTCGACATATTGTCAAAAGTCCCATCGGTAGCCATTTTGTCGATGGCCCCCATCTTGCGAACCGCCTTACGGATTGTTGCAAAATTGGTAAGCATTCCGCCAGGCCACCGTTCGGTGACATAGGGCATGTCAACCTGTTTGACAAGTTCCTTTACGGTTTCCTGTGCCTGCTTTTTGGTTGCTACAAACAATATCTTTTTGCCCGACCGTGCGATCTGTTTCAGAGCTGCAGCAGCCTCATCAATCTTAGCCAGGGTTTTGTTCAGGTCTATGATATGAATCCCGTTCCGCTCCATAAAAATATACGGGGCCATATTCGGGTTCCATTTCCTTTTCAGGTGCCCAAAATGGACACCGGCATCCAACAATTCGTTATAGTTTGTTCTTGCCATAATGTTTTTGAATATAAAAATAGGATTAACGTTTGCTGAACTGGAATTTTTTCCTTGCCTTAGGCTGGCCAGGTTTTTTTCTTTCTACCATTCGCGGATCCCTTCTCAGCAGACCTTTCGCCTTTAACGGAGGTCTGTATTCTGCATCGATTGTTACAAGGGCCTTAGAAACTGCCAACCGCAGTGCCTCTGCCTGTCCCTTGATCCCTCCCCCGTTCAGGTTTACCTTCACATCGTATTTCCCTTCGTTTTTTGTAATTACAAAAGGCTGGGTTACAACGTATTGTAAGATGCTGGTGGTAAAATACTCTTTGTAGTCCTTTTTGTTTACAATGATCTGTCCGTTGCCAGGCTGCAAATACACCCTCGCGATGGCAGTCTTACGTCGTCCTGAGGTGTTGATAACTTCCATTGTTTATTTTATTGTGTTGATATTCACTTGTTTTGGTTGTTGTGCTTCGTGCGGATGCTCGCTTCCCGTATATACATACAGGTTACGGAAAAGCTGGCTTCCCAGCCTGTTTTTGGGCAGCATCCCCTTAACAGCCTTTTCGAGAATATGTCCGGGTTTTTTTGCAAGCATCTGCTTAACCGTCCTAAACCTTTGTCCGCCGGGATACCCGGTATGACGCACATATGTTTTCTGATCCCATTTATTCCCTGTCAGCTTAATTTTTTCGGCATTGACAACAATAACCTGATCGCCACAGTCGACGTGCGGGGTAAAATTGGGTTTGTGTTTGCCCCTGAGCAATTGAGCCACCTTTGAAGCAAAACGTCCGAGTACCTGATCTTCAGCATCAACAACGACCCACTCCTTATTGACAGTGGCTTTGTTTGCTGAAGCGGTTTTATAACTGATCGTATCCATTGTTCACGTAATTTACTGTGTCTGTTTTAATAATAGTTGCACCACCCCATACAAAGGGGGTGCAAAGATAAAATTAAAGTTTGTTTCCTGCAAATTTATCAGCAATGATTTGCCGATAACTTGCCCCACAATATGTTTGGATAATTCAACGGGCTAAAATTCAGGGTGCAAAGATAGTATTTTTTCCATAATTTTGCATCAAAAATAATGACGTTATGACCAAATTTATCCTGCTGTTCACAATATTGTACCCCCTGATCAACCTTGTGAATCCGTACCGCGTTCAAGCCAGCCAACAATTATCTTCTGAAGTCCGAATGTCGCTGCTGACCGCCGGACCGGGAGAAGAGCTTTATTCGGTCTTCGGACACAGTGCATTGTGGGTGTACGATCCGGTCAGGGGCATAGACGAAGTATATAACTGGGGTACATTTGATTTTGACACCCCTAATTTTTACCTGAAGTTTTTACAGGGGCGGTTAATGTACAAGTTATCGGTGGTCCCTTTGATGTCGTTCCTTCCTGCCTATCATTACGAAGGGCGCTGGGTTACCGAGCAGGTGCTCAACCTGCCGGCCGACGACAAACAGCGTATCTATGATGCTCTTCAGATGAATCGTCTTCCGCAAAACGTCCATTATCTATATGATTTCTTTTACGTCAACTGCGCTACCCGCATCCGCGATGTAATAGACGACAATGTGGCCGTTGATTGGGGTCCGGATCCCCACCCCCACGAAGAACGCAGTTTTCGCGATATGTTACAACCATACGTGGGACATATGCCCTGGATCGATTTTGGCATTGATATTCTACTGGGCATTCCCTCAGACAAAAGAGCAACCCCGTGGCATTACATGTTTTTGCCCGATGAAATGTTGATCGCGTTCCAGCATGCACGACACACCGACGGACAATTGCTGGTGACCAAAACAAACGAATTGCTCCCCGAAGAGATTGTACGCGGACGTCCTTTCCCTTTTACCCCGTTATGGGTGTTCTGGTTTGTATTCATAGCCGGCTGCCTGTCGTTGCTACGAAAAAGGATCTTTTATGCATTCAGCGGCATCTACTTCTTTTTGCTTGGTTTGCTCGGACTGCTGGTATTCTTCCTGTGGTTTCTGTCTGACCATGTGGCCACGGCGATGAACCTTAACCTGTTGTGGACACTCCCCACACACCTGTATTTTGTATTTCGCATACGCGGTGGTCGTCTGCCAGGACTGGCAGTGATCTATTTCCGTCTGGTGTTTTTTATCAGTGCCGGACTGCTGGTATTGTGGCCTGTCATTCCGCAGGACTTCCATCCGGCGTTTTTCCCTGTCATCGCACTTTCTGCAGTGTTTTCGGCCGCATTGACTGATGGCCGAAAGGTGTTTACTTCAGCGCTGACCTATGCCCGTAACATGTCAGCCACCGCACGCTGACTGATGTCAGTAATATGTATCCCGATGTATTGAGCCATGACCGTAAAATGTTAGCCATCACGCTGACCCATGGCCGGAAAATGCTATCCGCTGTGTTGACTTTTGGAAGCATAAAGCAGCAAAGGAGGTACAATAAACAGCATGCTGCAGTGTGTCCGGCCGCATTGACCGATGGCCGCATCGTGTTTTCCGGCGCGCTGACCTATGGCGGTAAAGTGTTTCCCGCATTGTTGACCTTTACCCGGAAAAAGTTTAGCCGCTGCGCGCTGACCTATGGCAGTAAA
>PWKN01000132.1 GCA_003559735.1 Bacteroidales bacterium
AAAAAAACCACCCACATCTTATATGACGTAAGTGGCTGATTATCTTGTGACTCCGCCAGGACTCAAACCTGGAACCTTCTGATCCGTAGTCAGATGCTCTATTCAATTAAGCTACGGAGCCATTTGCGGTTGCAAATATAATAAAAAAAACTACTATCTTTGCAATGTGTTTTAAAAATGGCACCATGAACCATTCCGCAATAGTGTGTAACTGCTGTTGTTTTCCGTTAACCATGGAAGGGATGTGTCATATGCATTACAACACATAATATAAGCCTGATACAAGCTAGCATTTCAAGCCCTTCCGGAGACTCTGGAAGGGCTTTTTTATTCAATAAGTCAATAAATGGTTTGCCATGATCGGAAACAAGAAAACAAGACTGCCGGCAAAGTCGCACGTGATCATCTTTACAAACAACCTGTGCGTAGCGATGTTTCCTGCCGTTGAGGGCAGACATACAGGTTATGCTTCTTTTAAAAAAACCAGGAGACAACTTCACCGGCTCCTGAAGTCACTGAACGGAGCAGATAAAAATACGCGGAAAGATCTGGTTCGTTGTTTTTATGAGTCGATACCCCAACTAAAACAAACACTGCATGCAGATGCTGCCTTTATTGCAGATAACGATCCTGCCGCAAGCTGTATCGATGAGGTGGTGATGACCTATCCCGGATTTTTTGCCATTATGGTATACCGGCTGGCCCACAAGCTGCATCTTCTCGGTATCCCGCTGATACCACGTGTAATGACCGAGTATGCCCATTCGGTTACCGGTATTGATATTCACCCGGGAGCCACCATTGGCGATGTATTCTGCATAGACCATGGCACGGGGATCGTCATCGGTGAATCGGCCATCATTGGCAAGCGGGTAAAAATATACCAGGGGGTGACCATTGGTGCACTGAGCGTAAAAAAAGAACAGGCTTCGATGAAACGGCATCCCACCATAGAGGATGATGTGATCATATATGCCGGAAGTACCATTCTGGGGGGAGATACGGTCGTTGGACGACAAAGTATTGTTGGGGGCAATGTATGGCTGACAGAAAGCCTGCCTGCCCGTACCATTGTTTATCAGCAGCCAAATAACCACATCCGGAAAAGATAACTGCTGTGCATCCGGCTGTCCGACTAAGCCAGCAAAATCAAGAATTGTATGATTGTTAATAACTTAAATATCATTATGAAAGCAGATTCAGTACTTGGTATTATTGGCAATACCCCGCACATCAGGCTATCCAGACTGTTTCCCGGCCACAGGGTTTGGATAAAGCTCGAATGCACCAATCCGGGTGGGAGCATCAAAGACCGGATTGCCCTGGGTATGATTGAAGATGCAGAAAGGTCAGGTCACCTGAAACCTGGCGGTGTGATCATTGAGCCGACGTCAGGCAATACAGGCATCGGACTGGCAATGGTGGGTGCAGTGAAAGGGTACAGGGTGGTCCTGGTAATGCCTGAGTCAATGTCGGAAGAAAGGCGAAAGATCCTTGCTGCGTATGGGGCTGAGCTGATCCTCACGCCAAGGGAAAAAGGGATGAACGGTGCGATTGAAAGGGCCTGCCAGGTCGCAGCTTCCGTAAATAATCCATTCATGCCCATGCAGTTCGAAAATATGGCCAACCCTGCAATACACGCTGAGACTACGGCAAGGGAGATTCTGTCAGACTTTCCTGATGGGTTTGATTACCTGGTAACGGGTATCGGTACCGGTGGACATATTAGTGGGGTGGGAGAGCGCCTGAAACAACACGCCAACAAAACCAGGGTGTTTGGGGTCGAACCGGTACTATCGGCCGTGCTCAGCGGTGGCGACGCAGGTCCTCATCCATTGCAGGGCATTGGAGCTGGCTTTGTTCCTTCTACGCTTAATGAGCGTATCCTCGACGGAGTGATCACCGTTGGAAAAGATGAGGCCTACACGATGGTGCGGCATCTTGCCCGGAAGGAAGGGTTGCTGGCTGGTGTTTCAACGGGTGCTTCCCTTGCCGCCATTGAACAAAAACTGCCTTCAATGGCAAAAGGCAGCAGCATTCTGACGTTTGCCTATGATACGGGTGAGCGGTACCTGAGTGTCGACGGACTCTTTGTCAGTTAGCTTGTTTGCTTTTGCCGTTGCCAGTGACTGATCTTCTGATGAATGTCCTGCACCTCACTGTAAAGCGCAACTTCATCCAGGTGGAGCAGTTCACGGTTTTCCATCAACAGCTTGCCGTCAATCATCACGGTTTCTACATCGCTGCCGCGCAGGCTGTAAGCGATCAATGAATAGATGTTGAAATGGGGCCAGGCGTGCGGACTTTTCAGGTCAAGGATGATGATATCGGCTTGTTTACCGGTTTCAAGGGATCCAATCATATGATCCATGCCAAGCATCCGGGCACCGCCTGATGTTACGCTTTCCAATACCGTTCTTGCGTCCATTACCGTTGGGTCGCCCGTAACAAGCTTGTGTGCAAGGGCTGAAGAGCGCATTTCATCAAACAGGTCCAGGTCATTGTTGCTGGCCACTCCATCGGTCCCGATACCCACCCGTACACCAAGTTTCAGCAACTCCGGAATTGGTGCCGTGCCGTTGGCCAGCTTCATGTTGCATTGTGGGTTGTGGGCAACACCCACATTTCGACGGGCAAGTAGATGCCTGTCGTTCTCTGTGAGGTGAATCGCATGGGCAATGATGAGGTTCTGGTCAAGAACTCCTATGTTTTCAAGGTGCCCCACGGGTGTATGCCCGTATTGTTCCTGTATCAGGTCAAACTCCCACCGGGTCTCCGACAGGTGGGTGTGCAGCGGCACATTGTATTTGTCAGCCAGATCTTTGGCCGTACGGTATATATCAGGATTTGCAGAATAGGGTGCGTGGGTCGCAAACGCAATCCGGATGCGCGGATGGTCATTCCACTGTTGTATCATTTCAACGGTTAAACCCATCACTTCGCCGGGTGTGTTCCCGTTGTGTACCGGCTGATCTACAAGCGCTTCAGTGAATATGCCCCTTATTCCTGTCCGGTCTGCCTCCTCTGCCATCACATCGGTATAGAAATACATGTCATTAAAAGTGGTGGTGCCGCTTCGCAGCATTTCGGCTATGGCAAGCCGTGTGCCTGTCCGCACAGTGTCGCGGTTCACAAAAGCCGCTTCCAGGGGGAAAATATAATTATACAACCACTCATTTAGCGGAAGGTCATCGGCATAGCCCCTGAATATGTTCATGGGGGCATGTGTGTGTGCATTAACCAGTCCGGGCATGACCAGCTTGCGGTGACAATCAATGACATGGCTGCCGGTGCAGGTGTTCATCAGGTCACTGGTTTTGCCAACGAAAACGATCTTACCGTCTTTAACAGCCACACCACCGTCTTCAATTACACGAAAGGAGGGATCCATGGTAACCACCAATCCGTGAACCAGCAATGTATCTGCCACCATGCGACCATCGTTACGTCCGGATCGTGTTTCAAAACCATTTTCTGCCATAGTAATCAACTGCTTTTATTATGATGATGCTGAATCCGTGTTGATCAAGGCAAGGCCTAACCCTTCAGGGCTGTTTTCGGAATTACACCCTTTGAAGATTTGGTAACAGACTGATAGGCTTGCTGATAACCTGAATAGGTGTGGTTTTGTCCCATAGATCGTAGGATCTGTATGCGGTTATCGAGCGGCGGATGGGTACTCGACAGGTTGCGCATTCGTTGTCCCTTTGGCTTAAGCGGATTGGCGATGTACATTGGTGCCATCGATTTATCAGCCACCTTCAGATTTTGTGTCGAACCTGCAATCTTTTCCAGCGCCGATGCCAGTCCCTCGGGATACCTTGTCAGTCGGGCCGCAGAGGCATCTGCCAGGTATTCACGTTTGCGTGATACGGCAAAATAAAGAAGCTGAATGGCAATAGGGGCAAGAATGGCAAATACCAGCGCAACGATCAGCATAACGGGATGCCCTTTTCTGCCACCCGATCGTCCGCCTCCCATCCTGCCGCCACTGTAAAGCATGCCTCTTAGGAAAAACTGCGACAGAATGGCTACTGTTCCTACCATAATGGTCGCCATTGTCATATAGCGTATGTCGCGATTCAGAATATGAGATACTTCATGGGCCACAACCCCCTGTAGCTCATCACGGTTCATCATCTGTAAGAGTCCGGTGGTCACAGCAACAACGCTTTTTTCGGGGTTCATCCCGGCTGCAAATGCATTGGGCGCCGGGTCATCGATCACATATACCTTTGGCATTGAAGGCATGCCCGCCGCCAGACGCATCTCCTCCACCACATTATATAGTTGCGGGTAGTCATCCGGACCAACCTCGCGGGCTTTGTTCATCCGCAACATGATGTTCTTGCCCGAAGAGAATGCAACAATCAGCAATATAAAATAGATGATAAGGGCGATCACGACACCAAAAAATCCGGCATTGGGATCAACAGCCATTCCAATAACATAACCCAGCAGTACCAGTACCACGCCCATCAACATAAGCAACATCATTGATTTAAGCCGGTTTTTACGAATGATTTCCCACATGGCAATTATCGTGTTTATGTTTGTGAATTATACCTGCAGCACCAGATAGAACACAGTTGGCAAAGGGCCTCAAGTATGTACCTTATCTAAGTGTTACTGCCTGTAATACTGATTATTAAAATATCTCTATTAAAGTATTGGTTAAAAAGAAACCTTTGGAGCGATGCGTTCTTCCTGGTTTTCAATTTCAAAGAAAGCCTCTTTTTTGAACCCGAACAGGGCGGCTGTGATATTTGAAGGGAACATCTCGGTCTTGTTGTTAAAGAACAACACCTGGTCGTTGTAGTTCTGCCGGGCAAAAGAGATTTTGTTTTCCGTGCTGGTAAGTTCTTCCTGCAATGCAAGAAAGTTCTGGTTTGCTTTCAGGTCCGGATAATTTTCTACAGCCACCTTAAACTGTCCCAGCGCCGAGGTGAGCCTGCTTTCTGCCTGTGCCTTTTCAGCCACACCGGTGGCTTCCATCGCCTGTGCCCTCATCCTGGTCACATTTTCAAGGGTTTCCCGTTCGTGCTTCATATACCCCTTTACTGTTTCTATGAGATTAGGGATCAGATCATAACGACGTTTCAGCTGTACGTCGATCTGCGACCATGCATTCTTTACCTGGTTCCTCAGACGTACCAGTTTGTTATACATGCTGATCAGCATGACAACCAGTATGATTGCCAATGCAATAATGATAATCGTTGTTGTTGACATAATGAAAAGAATTGGTTTGGACAAAGATAATAATAACGTTGACATAAAACAGTTCTGCCGGTTTTTTGATGACGAGCTGCTGGTCTGCATAAAAGCAGGTGCATTCCAACCTCATACAGCTCCATTGTAAAACCAATCCGTGGGACTTTTTGTTTACGATTGCTGCAGTAAAAACGAATCAATTTTTTGTAATTTTGCATCCTTTAGATTTTATTCACAACCTTTAGTTACATGGAAACAATTGATTATGCCATTGGTGCCAAGGTAGAACATCCGCAATTCGGAGTTGGTATTGTCACCAAAAAATCGATGACAACCACAAAGATTTTCTTTCTTCATAAAGGCGATAAAGAGATTGCCAACAGCTTTGCCGGATTAAAACTCATTGAGCCCTCCCATGGTGAGGGACAAAGTGAAGGGAATGGCAGTCATATCAGTCTGGCCGACCTGGAAAAGGTTTTTTCGGGTGTGCTCAGACGGTATGCCGACTTTCCTGAAATCGTAGAAATGGGCGATAAGTGGAAAAAAGGGATGATGATACTGAAGCCGGGTTCTGAACAGCTAAAAACAAAAGAGATCCCGATCGACCATTTCTTCAAAAAGATCATCCTGGTCCGCGACAGGCTGCGTGTGCTCGAACAGCGCATTAACAGCAATGAAAAGCTTGCTGAGGAAGAGAAGGTGAACCTGCAGCAATACATTACGCGGATTTATGGTTCCCTAACCACCTTCAATGTGTTGTTTAAACATAAGTCACAACAGTTTGTTGGCGAAAAAGGGAGCGAATAATGCATGCAGCCGAAGAAGCGCTTACAGCATGCCTGGTAACCATTTTGCTGCTTTTCAGGTTGGATCATCAGTATATTTAACCACCGTCATCCGCTTCCACCTTCCTGTGCGGTAGTAAGCATATGCAGCAATCAGTCCGAACATCCAGGCTACGGGGATACCCCACCATATGCCTTCTGCGCCATATCGAAGGGAGAGCAGGTGTGAAGCCGGAATACGCAGCAACCAAAGGGCGATCAGGGTAATAAACATCGGGATCAGGGTGTCGCCCGCACCGCGCATCACCGCCTGGGTAACAAACATCGATGAGAATACCACATAGAATGAGCTGACAATCACAAGGTATGTGTATCCTATTTCGATAACTTCCGGATTGGTAGTGAAGATACCCATAAGGTGGCGACCGAAAAGCCAGGCCACCAGTGTAACCGCCAGCGATACCGACGTGGTCATCATCAGTGTGGAATAGAGTCCCTGGCGCACCCTGTCAGGACGGTTGGCACCAAGATTTTGTCCGACAAAAGTAGTCAGTGCAAGTCCGAAATTCATTGCAGGCATCGCTGCAAACGAATCGATGCGCCAGGCAATGGTGTATGCAGCAATGGTATTTGTCCCAAAACGGTTTACGATGCTGATGAGTGCCAGCATGCCAAGGGAAACGAACGTGTGCTGCATGCCGGTTGGGATGCCGATACGCAAGCTCTTTCTGAAAATGTCACGATCAAAGGTCAGTCCCCGCATCGTGAAACGGATCAGGTGGTGTGTGCGGTTCAGGTATATCACCGACATACCAAAGGCTATGCCCTGAGCCAGCACCGTGGCAAATGCAACACCAGCGATCCCCCATTTAAAAACCAGGACAAACAAGAGATCGAAACCTATATTCAGCAGGGTAGCGATGATCAAAAAATACAACGGGGTGCGTGAATCGCCCAGTCCACGCAATATAGCACTGGTGGCGTTATAGCCAAACATCATGATCAGTCCGCCGACATATACGCTAAAGTATAGCGTGGCATCAGGTATCAGGTGCTCAGGCAAACCAATGAGCTGCCATATGTTTTCAATAAATATCAGTCCGAGCACTGTGAGCAGGAGGGAGGCAAAGAACAAGAAGACAAATGCGGTGTCAATTGCACGTTTTACCGCTTCATAATCTTTAGCACCGTAGTACTGGGAGATGATAATGTTGGTTCCCGTGGTGATGCCGATCACCAGGCTCACCAGAACAAAAATAACCGGAAATGAAGCGCCTGCAGCTGCCAGTGCATCGGTACCAATGTAGCGGCCGATAATAATGGTGTCAACGATATTGTAGAATTGTTGAAACACATTGCCCAGCAACATGGGCAGTGCAAAAATGAATATCTGACGGGCAACAGGCCCCTGGCTTAGATCACGCATAGGCTATCCTGCAAAGGTATGGTTTTAAAATGTATTTCACCTGTTTGTCCGCCTTTACCTATGCCTCTCAGTGCGCATGAAAAAAATTCATGTATATTTGTCAGGATGCGTATTTGCCTTGCTGTGGATAAATAGAGCCTGTCCATAACGCAGAAACCACCGGACAGTAGAGACAGACACCAATTAGAGCCTGTCCATAACACAGAAACCGGATGGTAGAAACAGACACGAATCAGCAGGTGCATTCCCATACAGGCAGGACGTATGCATCGTGGCGTACTGCCGGCAATAAATACTTAATCAATCAATAATAACCATGGACATTTCCGTTGTTGTGCCTTTGTATAATGAAGAAGAATCGCTTGCCGAGCTGGTGGACTGGATCGCGAAAGTGATGAATGAAAACGGTTTCAGCTATGAGGTTTTGCTGGTGGACGATGGGAGTCGCGATGGGTCCTGGAAAAAGATCGGGCAAATTGCCGCAATAAATCCAAGTGTGCACGGCATCAGGTTTCGCCGCAACTATGGCAAGGCAGCAGCATTGAATGTTGGGTTCGGCTATGCAAAAGGCGATGTGGTGATAACCATGGATGCCGACCTGCAAGACAGTCCGGACGAGATCCCTGATCTGTACCATATGATAAGGGATGAAGGGTTCGATATGGTCAGTGGCTGGAAGAAAAACAGGAAAGACCGGCTGTCAAAGACCATCCCGACAAAAATATTCAATTATTTTACCCGGCTGGTTTCCGGCATCCGTCTGCATGACTTCAACTGCGGACTGAAAGCGTATGATCACAGGGTTGTTAAGGCCGTTGAGGTTTATGGAGAGATGCACCGCTATATTCCGGTACTTGCAAAAAGGGCCGGCTTCGACCGCATTGGTGAAAAAGTGGTGTTCCACCGTGAACGAAAATACGGCAAGACCAAATATGGCCTTGACCGCTTCTTAAAAGGGTTTCTTGACCTGATATCGATCAGTTTCGTCACCCGTTTCGGTCAGAGGCCCATGCATTTGTTCGGACTGCTGGGAAGTCTCTTGTTTTTTGCAGGGTTTATGATCGCACTCTACCTGGCCTACGGCAAAATTTTCCTGATGGAGTACCGCATGACAGAAAGACCGTTGTTCTACTTCGGATTGCTGGCAATGATCCTTGGATCACAATTGTTTATTGCCGGATTCCTTGGCGAAATGATCTCACGAAATGCACCCGACCGCAACAAATACCTCATTTCTTCCTTTACGGAAATGTTCGGTAAAGAACAGTGATTGTCCGCATACGGTCAACCTTTGCTTTTCAGCGGTTCATCGTTTGAAATATATGCCTTTGATCCTGCAAACAATATAGGTTATGGCTTGATAATTGATAAAATACCGCTGTTGGGTTGTTTAATCATAAGTTTTGTTTTCGTCTATGTTTTCTTTCTCTAGGATTTCTTTGCTGACAGTTCTTCTGGTTGCCTGTTCATTTATGCTTTCGGCCGGTAATACCGGACAGCCGGATGTATTTACCGTTATGGAAGCCATTGAATACCTGGAAGAAAAACATGAGGTGGTCATTTTCTTCCGTGAGTATTGGTTTGATGAGCTGACTGTAACAAGGGAGGTGCTTGATCTGTCACTGCCCCAGGCAATCAATGCTTTAATCCGCGGCAAAGAGTTGTCTGCATTGTTTTTCCAGGGCAATGTGGCTGTGTTTCCCACCGAGTCGACAGCCGATCGCAGGCCTGATGCGCCACCGCAACAGATCATCATTGGCAATACAATGGAGATGGGTCGTTATCCGCGGGTGACCATTACAGGGAGGGTGGTCGACGGAGGGACGCGTGAACCTGTTGCCGGGGCGGCGATATACAGTTTTAAGATTGGCTCCGGTGTTTCTACCGATGCAGAAGGTTATTTTTCCTGGCGTTTGCCTGTTGGCGATCATCGCCTCCGCATCACGTCAATGGGCTATGAAGAATCGCTGTACAATGTGCTGGTGGCTTCTGAAGGTCACGCACAGTTTCAACTGTTTGAACGAACATTGGAACTCAGCATGCATACCATCACGGCGCAACGTGCCGAGGCCAATATCGCAAGCACACAGATGAGTGTGATCCGTCTTGATGCCCAGACTCTCAGGGAAATGCCAGGAGCTTTGGGAGAACGGGATATCATCCGCGGGTTTACCATGCTGCCTGGCATCCAGTCGGTGGGCGAGTTTGGTACAGGCTTCAACGTACGGGGTGGCAGTGCCGACCAGAACCTTATCCTGGTGGAAGACGTTCCGCTTTTTAATGCCTCCCATCTTTTTGGCTTGGTTTCGGTGGTCAATCCCGATATGGTTAACAGTGTTACCCTTATGAAAGCCGGTATGCCGGCACGTTATGGTGAACGGGCATCATCAGTGACCGACATCCGCAAGTCCGGAATCCAGTCTGACGAGACTTCGCTGAAAGGCGGACTGGGACTGTTGTACAGCAGGGCACACCTTGAAACGCCGTTGCTGGACAATAACGTAATGCTGTCACTGGGGGGCAGGTCTTCCTATTCTAACTGGTTCCTCGGGCGGATGCCCGACAGTGAGCTGATGAACAGTGAAGCCGACTTTTATGATCTCAGCGGGGTGCTATCCTTTAATCCGGGATCAAAAAGTACCATCAGTATATTTGGATATCAGAGTCAGGACGATTTCCTGCAGGCCGGGGAAACAGAGCACCACTACACCAGCCGCCTGACCTCTGTCCGCTGGAACTATGCGGTCACTCCGTCCCTGTTTTCACGGCTTTTGGCCGGGTACAGCGACTACTACAACCGTATGCGTGAGCTGCAGAAGATAAAGCCTAAGGAAGCATTTCACCTGGATAACGCCATAAGGTACCGGACCGTTAAATGGCACCTCGAATATGACCATAATAAAGCCTATACATTCAATACCGGTGCACAAGCAATGGTATATGATGTTCGACCGGGACAGATTAAACCACTGGGAGAGGAGTCGTTTGTTGAAGCGCTGACCCTGGATAAAGAAAGGGGACTGGAACTGGCATCCTACATTAGCGGCCAGTATGCATTTGGTCCGGATCTCGGAATTGAAGCCGGACTCCGTTTCGTGCATTTCCGGAACCTTGGTCCGGCGAGTGTCTTCCTTTATGACGAGGAAAAAACACGAAATCGCCAAAACATAACCGATACCCTGTTTTATGGGTCAGGAGAAACCGTTTGGAGCGACTGGGGTGTGGAGCCACGGGTCAGTGTCAGGTACTTGTTTGGTGAGGTCAACTCATTAAAGCTCAGCTATAACAGAAACCACCAGTTTATCAACCTGCTGTCGGCAACAGCCGTGATGACCCCCACCGATATCTGGCAACTGAGCAACCGGTATATCAGACCGCTTGTCGCCGACCAGCTTGCATTGGGGTATTATCATAATTTTAATGATCATACCATAGAAACATCCATAGAAGCCTACTTCAGGAAAATGCAGAATATGCCTGACTACATCAGCGGTGCAAAGCTACTTATGAATGAAGCTGTTGAAACCGACATGGTCAATACCAAAGGCTATAACCTGGGTACGGAGCTGTATGTCAATAAAAAGACCGGGCGACTGACCGGGTGGATCAGTTATACCCTGTCTGCCTCTTTACGCCGTACCATGGAAACAGACCCTTCGCGTCAGATAAACCGGAATGAATATTTTTCGTCTGACTGGGACAGGCCACACAATTTAACGATCAATGCCAACTATTACCTGTCGCGCCGGTGGCGCCTGAATACTACATTTACCTACAGCACAGGTCGTCCGGTTACTTTTCCCGAACTGATGTTCAACTACCAGGGGCACCAGGCAATCCATTATTCTGACAGAAACAAATACCGCCTGCCCGATTATCATCGCCTGGATGTATCGGTCACGTTTGGTGAAAACCTCCGTGTCGACAGAAGGGGCAAGGGAAGCTGGACCTTCAGCGTCATTAACGTGTATGGCAGGAAGAACCCTTTTTCGGTATTCTATAAACAGGATGTCCCCCATTCAGGCAACAGGAACAGGCAATACAGCCTTTATAAACTGTATATCATAGGCCGGCCGCTCCCAACGCTTACGTATAATTTTTCAATCTGAACCCGTAATGAAAAGATTAATCTGCTTATTATCCCTGCCGTTTTTTGCCATGTGGTCGTGCACCAAATGGTTTGATCCGGCAATTGACCCGCCAGACAATGTGATGGCCGTTGAGGGACTGATAACCAACGGGACGGGTCCGCATTTTGTAAAGCTGTTTATGACCTCAGCCTATGGTGACCGTGCGCGTTACGAGCCGGTTGAACATGCCAGTGTGATGGTGAAGAACCAGGATGACGAATTGGTTGTCTTTTTTGAATCAGAACCAGGCATCTACCTGTCTCCATCTGGTTTTACGGGCATAACCGGAGATACCTATACGCTCTTTGTGGAAACCACCCAGGGCGAATCCTACCAGTCGGGACCACAAACGATCGTTCCGGGGATCTCGGTTGATAGTGTGGAGGTTGCATATGATGCCATTGTCCTGCCTGTTCAGGATGCTTTCGGACAAGTGACCTATGAGCCGGTCAATGGGGTGAAGTTTTTCGCCGATATTGATCATTTTGATGAGGGAGCCGCCAGAATGCGGTTTGAATCACAAGTATATGTACAGTATGTTCTGGAAGAGAAAGAGCCCTGGCCAGATCCCGACGACCCCGACTACTTGTATTGTAACCGGAAAGTGATCCTTGACAGATCAGTGAATGTGGCCATCCCGATGATAGACATGCCCGAAAATACCACCCTCAGACACGAACTGGCATTCATGCCGTCATCGTTCAGGTTCTATGAGGGATCGGATGACTGGTTCCTGCGGATGATCGACCGCCGGGCAATCATCCTTCATCAATACAGTCTGAATGAGGAGAGCTACCTGTTCTACAGGTCACTGCATGAGCAGATGTCGGCAGAAGGGCGTATTTTTGATCCCATCTCCATGCAACTGAAAGGCAATATGATCTGTGTCAGTGATCCGGATAAACTGGTGCTGGGGCACTTCGAAGCCTCTTCATACAAGGGAAAGAGCTTTTTGCTGAATCCCGAGCCGGTTACGGAAAACAGATTGTGGCTGCACAGAAGGGAAGATCTCGATTATCTGGTAGACATGCCCGGTTCATCCAATTGCATATTGCATCTGAAACCCGCTGGATGGATATACTACTGACCTGTATTGACCAGGTTTTCCATCCGGGTCAGATGCAGGGCATCAAAAGCCGCATACATCATCAAAATACAGATATGATCCAGGATAAACATAAATAATAGCCATAATGCACAATTTTTTATTTCATTTACGCAAAAGAGGTCTATACGCAAAATCAATGTGCATTGGTTTATTAATATCCCTCATGCTTTCTGGCATATATGTTTCGGGAATGAACCAGGTACATCCTGTGCCGGATGAACAGGTAATTCTTCATACCGACAGGGATGCATACGTATCAGGTGAAGAGTTGTTTTTCAGGGTGTCATTGATAACCCAATGCGATCAGCACAGCAGTCTTGTTTACATCGCCCTGCGCAACACCCGTAATGAGATCATCAGTGGCGTTATCGCTCCGCTGAACCATAAAACGTCGTATGGAAGCATATACCTTGCCGATACCCTGTCAACGGGCTTTTATCAACTCATTGCCTATACCGGGGAAATGCGTAATTATCCGGCTGACTGTTTTTATACCCAGACCCTTTTTATAGCCAACCGCTTTGATACCACCCTTGAGAACCTGCTTGAACTGGAAGAAGATCCATACGACAACCAGGATCAGGGAGGAGAACCTGGCACATATGCTACTCCTGAACCCATTCTTCCTGATCATACGATTATCCGAATCAGCACCGACAAGGAGGTATACGGGCGCCGTGAACCGGTTCAGCTCACTGTCGGTGCTGAGATGCCTGACGGCTCCACAGCAGATATGTCTGTTTCCGTTACAGCAAAACATACCATCTGGCCGTTTCTTCACGAAGAGACTGATGGCGGGTGCGACAGGGATGCAGACCGACAATGGAGCGGGGATGATGGAGTGCTGGTTTATCCAAGGGAAAAAAACGGACCTGTAATTGCGGGAAAGCTCATCAGCAAATCAGACGAAAAGAATAAGCTGGCAAATGTCAGGGTGATCCTTTCATCGCCCGACACACTAACCGCCATTATGTATGCGCATACCAACGAACAGGGCCATTTTTACTTCACCCTTGACCCAACCTATTTTGGACGGGATCTTTACCTGGTGCCAGACCACGGTACCTATGCCGGGGAGGCACCAGGAATAGTTGTGGCAGACCCGTTTGCCATCCATTCGTCATTTGAGGGCCATACAGGCAGTATCAGTGTTGAATTGCCCCCATTGGTAAGGGAAAGCCAGGATGTTGTTGTGGTACAAAAAGCCTTTGAAACCCTGCACGGATCATTTGTAAGTGAAAAGGAACATGAGCATCGGTTTCCGCCCCGTTTGTATTCTGAGCCGGTTAGCGTGGTCAGGCCGGCGCGGTATATGCCGCTCGACAACTTCCGGGAAATTGCCCGGGAGATCATGCCCTCAGTGAGGATCAGGCAGCAAAATGAGGACTGGCACATTCGTCTGGTCAACGATCAGACAGCGTATACATTCTTTGACAGTGCGCCCGGAGTCTTTCTCAACAGCATGCCAGTGGGTAAATTGGATGTCCTGATGGATTTTACTTCTGAACACATCCGCTCTGTTGAGGTTCACAACCTCCCATGGCGATACGGGTCCATGCGATTCGATGGTATTTTGTCAGTCTTTACCCACGACCATTACGATCCGGCCACTTTTCTTCCCGAACCCTTTTATGCATTGCCTCCGGTAATTATGCACGGCAAGTCAACTTACGTGCAGCCCGACTACCGGACCCTGGGTTCAGAAGCTGACCGTGTGCCTGATTTCAGGCAACTTTTATACTGGAACCCGCAACAAGTGATCAACGAAGAAAAAGAACTTTCTACCTTGTTTTATACGGGCGACCTGGAAGGAACATATGCCATTATTGTCAGGGGCATACTGGATACGGGTGCGGTATTCCAGGCAATTCATTATTTTGAAGTAAAACTTTAGTTAAAAATTTATATGTTGTTTGTTTACAGGAATATAACGCAACTGTTTTCCAGATTACCATGTACATTGGCCGTGGCATGCTTTTTATTGCCGGGATGGCTTTATTCGCAGGATCCTGGCCGGCTCAACGACCATAGCAGCTATCCCGTGCTTGCAGGAGAAATTGTATTTCCTGAAGTCCGCTACAGCGGATCACCTTATCTTTTTGACCGGTTTACAGGGGGATATGTGGTGCTGTTGCCGGGAGAACAGGTTGCGGTTGACTATATGCGCTATGATGCGCTAAATGACGATCTGATGTGGATGCAGCCCGGCGAGGAAGGCCTGGTCAGGATAGACAAAAAGCTTATTGCCGGTTTTGGTTTGCAGCATCCGTGGCAGGACAGCCTGATGTGGTTTTACAGGAATGCGGTGGCCGGAGTAGGCGGACTCAGTTGTGGGGATTGCTTTTTACAGGTATTGCACGAGGGGAATTTTTCCCTGTATGCAAGGCGCAGAAAGAGGATTACCTCCAGGTCGGAGACCATAACGGTAGGGGGACAGTCGCAACAGGTGCGTATACTGGATGATGATTTTTTATACATGCTCGTCACCCCTGACGGCCAAACAAAAACAATGCGTCCCACGAGGCGTTCTTTTATCAATGCATTTCCTGGTCACACAAGAGATCTCAGAAGGGTCATGCGAAGGTACAATATACAGGTCAGCCAGGACAAGGAGCTGACAGAGGCCGTGAAATGGCTCAATGCATTCATTGAAAAAGAACCCGGTTTTTTTGAATGACAATTGTTGTACCTTTGCGGCTTTGGATCAATTGTCAGGTAAGCTTTGGCCAGCATCTGCATACTAGGACCAGCATATCCCCTGAAAGGCGGGGGAATGGCCACCTTCAACGAAAGGCTGGCACGTGCTTTTATGCATATGGGGCACAAGGTAAAAATGATTACTTTTTCCCTGCAGTATCCCACCTTACTTTTTCCCGGAAAAACACAACGTTCGTCCGAACCACCACCTGATGATCTGGATATCAGCGTAAGGGTCAACAGCATTAATCCGGTCAACTGGTACAGGGTGGGACGTGAGATCGGCCATATGGCGCCTGATCTGCTTGTTATAAGGTACTGGCTGCCATTTATGGCGCCCTGCCTGGGAACGATCGCTGCCATTGCGAAAAGGAACAACCATTCAAGGGTGGTGGCCATCACCGACAACATTGTCCCGCATGAAAAAAGACCGGGTGACAGGTTCCTGACAAAATACTTTCTGAAACGGGTACACAGTTTTGTCACAATGTCTGATACGGTCAGAAATGATTTGATCAGATTTGGTGTTTCCACGAAACGGATCCGTCAATGCCTGCATCCTTTGTATGATCATTTCGGGGAGGCGGTGGACAAAGAAATGGCCCGTACAGCGCTGGAAATAAAAAAAGATGGTTTCCTTGCCCTGTTTTTTGGGTTTGTAAGGGAATACAAAGGACTTGATATTCTTCTTAAAGCACTTGCCCATCCGCGGCTGAAGCAGCTGAAACCTTCCTTGCTGGTAGCAGGTGAATTCTATACCGACGCGGAAAAATACCACCGCCTGGCCAGGTCACTGGATGTGTACGACCGGGTAATATGGCACAATCATTTCATCCCTTCAGAAAAAGTAAGGTTCTATTTTTCTGCGGCCGACCTTGTGGTTCAACCCTACAAAAGTGCTACCCAGAGCGGTGTAACACAAATTGCCTATCATTTTGAGAAACCAATGGTGGTGACCAATGTAGGGGGATTGCCTGAAATGGTGACCCATGGCAGGGGAGGATTGGTGGTCGAGGCCAGTGCTGAAGCAATAGGTAATGCGATGGCCGGTTTTTTTTCACAGGATGATATGGGCAGATCCATGCAAAACACATTAAAACAGGAAAAGAAACGTTTTTCATGGGACAGGCTAGTTAATTGCCTGCTGGACTCAATGGACAATATTTGACACGAAATGGAGATAAAAAGACAGATCATTGATTCAATCGAGCTTAGGAATAATATCCTGGCAGACAAAGAGATGATTGAACAAATGGAGGAATGCATCCGTTTGATCGTACAGGGATATAAGAACAATGGCAAGGTATTGTTTTGCGGAAACGGGGGCAGTGCAGCCGATGCCCAGCACCTGGCTGCAGAACTGAGCGGAAGGTTTTACTATGAAAGGCCACCACTCAATGCGGAGGCGCTCCACGTGAATACATCCTTTGTAACAGCCACTGCCAATGACCATTCTTACCACAAGATATTTGAACGGATGCTGGAGGCGGTGGCCAGGGAAGGAGATGTGCTGATGGCTTTTTCGACATCCGGAACATCACCCAATGTCATTTGTGCACTTGATAAAGCGAAACAGCTGAAAATGAAAATAATAGGTTTTACCGGCGCCCACGGCCGCAATATGGATGAAAAATGTGATGTTTTGCTGAAGGTCCCGTCAGAAGATACGGCAAGGATACAGGAAATACATATGCTGTTGGGACACATCATTTGCGAAAATGTTGAATCAATTCTTTTTCCGGTGAAATGATCAATGCAACCAGACCAGCATTCGGAGCGTGGACCTTGTTTTTGGATCGCGACGGGGTGCTGAACAAACGACAGATGAACGGGTATGTTACCAGACCTGAAGATTATGAATGGTTGCCGGGAAGTTTAAAAAGCCTTGCAGCCCTTTCACAGGCATTCAGGCATATAGTGGTTGTCACAAACCAGCAAGGTGTTGGCAAAGGGTTTATGAAGAAGGAAGACCTGGATGCCATCCATGCGAAAATGATGGGGGATGTATACGCGGCAAATGGCCGTATTGATGCCATATATGCAGCAACCGGCTTGCGTTGTAACGACAGTTTCAGAAGAAAACCCGGGACAGGGATGGCGCTCGAGGCCAAAAAGGATTTTCCGGCCATCCGCTTCGACCTGTCTGTGATGGTGGGAGATACCTTTACTGACATGCTTTTTGGCCACCGGATGCATATGCAAACCATACTGATCAGCAAAACAAAAAACTTTCCGCACAACCATTATCCACTGGTACAATATCAGTTTGCCAGTCTGCAGGAGTGCGCCGCATTCTTACTGACCAGAAAAAGAACCTGAACCATGTCAAAAGGAAAAGTATTGATGGCCATGAGCGGAGGATTAGACAGCAGCATGGCAGCAATGATGCTCATCAGTGAGGGGTACGAGCTGGTTGGGATCACCATGAAGACCTGGGAATATGGCCCGGCCGACATACCAGGTAAGGAAACCGGGTGCTGCAGTCTCGATTCCATACATGATGCACGCCACCTTGCTGTCAAACTTGGTTTCCCACACTATGTACTGGATATCCGCGAAGAGTTCAATCACTTTATCGTCAATGATTTCGTTGATCAGTACCTAATGGGACGTACACCCAATCCATGCGTGCTCTGTAACACCCATATCAAATGGGCTGCAATGCTGAAAAGGGCTGACCAGCTCAACTGCACCTACATTGCAACCGGACATTATGCCAATGTAAGGGAAGAAAGCCAGCGTATGATTCTTTCACAGGGAGCTGACAAGGATAAAGACCAAAGCTACGTTTTATGGGGACTGTCACAGGAGTTCCTGGGGCGTACCCTGTTTCCACTTGGCGGCCATACAAAATCAGAAATCCGTAAAATGGCAAAAGATGCCGGATTTGATGATATTGCTGAAAAAAAGGAAAGCTACGAAATATGCTTTATCCCCGATAACGATTACCGGAGGTTTCTTAAAGAACAAATGGCTTTGAGGGATAAAAAAATTCCCCCGGGCGACTTTGTTGATGGGCAGGGGAATATTCTTGGCCAACACAAGGGGTTTCAGAATTATACCATTGGACAGCGAAAGGGACTGAATATTGCTGTGGGTGAACCGCTGTATGTAAAAAAGATCATTCCTGAGACAAATACGATCGTACTGGGCACCAAACAGGAGACCTTTGCGAGTGAATTTTACGTGAACGGAATAAACCTCATCAAATACGAAAAACTCCACGAACCAATACCAGTCACTGTTAAAGTGCGGTATAAAGATCAGGGTACCCCTGCATCACTTACCTGTCTTCCCGACCAGCAATCTGCACTGGTAAAACTTCAACAACCGGTTTTTGCAATTACTCCCGGACAATCAGCTGTATTTTTCGACGGCAATGATGTCGTAGGGGGTGGTTTTATTGAAAAAATCAGCAAATAACTGCGCATACAATTGTGAAATTTTATAATTGACACTTGATTGATGAGTTTATAAATGTATACACATTGCCATTCGCAAACAAGATAACAGCCTATAAAATTGATAAATAGCTGATAGTGCAAGTATACAGATGTAAATTTTATTGGTTTGTATATGTGAATTAAGCTGCGGTGCATATATCCGGTAATTTCCGACAATTTCTTATAAAAATATTAGCCTATAAAGTTGTTTATCAGTTATTTAATATATATATTTAGACCATTTAATGAGCGTTTTCAGTATTTTTTAGTATGTCTTTAAAATTTTTATTAATTATTGTATTATATTGCTATATAGTATATTATAACATACAACTACAGTTATTATTGAAAAATCGCAATAGTTACATTTGTGAAATGCATCATTTTTTACATAGTTGAACTCATTGTTTTCTGATTTTTTCTATCTTTACACAAATGTAAAGTATTTACAAAAATGATTCAACGCGTCAGGCAGTTAATTTCAACAAAGAACATGACATCTTCGGGTTTTGCTGATCGTGTCGGTGTACCCAGGTCAACCATTTCACACATTTTATCAGGGAGAAACAAACCCAGTCTTGAACTTGTACAAAAAATTCTCGATGCTTTTCCTGATATACGCACAGAATGGCTTGTGCGTGGCAAAGGAAACATGTCTGACGAGGCAAGGGATCTGTTTTCTTTCACAGAAGCCACCGCTCCATCAAAAGAAGCTCCTACATCGGCAGACCCTGACACGATCAAATCCAGCGAACAGGCACCTGCTGTCCACGATACCGGGCCTGGAGAAGATGCAAACGGCACCAGAGATGATGGGGTACCGGGAACCGCCGGCGGACAAGGAAAAGAAGGGTATGAAAGCGGTGAGGAGGTGTCTCCCCGCAAAGAAACTCCAGGTGATACGGGTCAGGAACAAAAGGTAATGATCAGGTTGATCTCGCTTTACAGCGACGGTACTTTTAGTGTATTCACGCCCTCCCGGTTAAAACCGTTCCAGTTGTGAAAAGAAAAACCCAGCCTCCCATATGGCATTTTCATCCGAATCTGAACCATGGACACCATTTAACTCCACACTTGTCCCAAACAATTTCCTCAATGTCCCTTCTTCTGCTTTTCCCGGGTCTGTCGCACCGATGAGCTTCCGGTACTCCGCAACCGCATTTTCTTTTTCAAGCAAAATGATCACTGTTGGACCCATTGTCATATACCGGAGCAGTTTTTCCCAGTAGTGTGTCCCCTGGTGCACTGCATAGAAGTCCTTCACCTGCTGCTCAGTAAGGTGGAGGTATTTCATTGCGGCTATCCTGAAACCTGCTTCAGTGATCTTTGTCAGCATGGGTCCTGTGTGCCCTGCCTCTACTGCTGATGGTTTTATTAAACCAAGCGTGATGGTACCCTTCATAATGTTTTTCATTTTGTTGTATTGCACCGGTCAGATGGAAATTGCCTGAAAGCTTTCATCCATGCCATTGTCAGGCATCATATGTGATGTCCGGATCCTTCTCTTTGTTCCTGTTTGTTTTTTGGGTGTAACATGGAACGGCAATATTATGAATAATTTTCTTTTTTCCACAAATTACCGCCCATAATTTTTTTACCTTTGTAGGCTTTATTAACCATATATCATTCATACCGTTTCGTTTCGCCGGAAACCGGGAAGGCATATAATAAAGACAATGGCAGTATTTTTCAGTGCAACATGCGCAGCATGCGGTTCTGAGGTGCAATAGCAGCAGGATACCTGCAAGGTTGTTATCCGGACGTACAAACAATCGGTTCATGAAGAGCAGCGGTTAAAGAACAAACAAAAACCAGGGAGGGCTTTGGAAAAACAGCAGGTTGAAACATTAAAAAGGATCCTGGCAAACAAGCAACAGTGTATTGGAATTATTGTACATACCAATCCGGATGGCGATGCCATTGGTTCTTCCCTCGGACTATACAGGTTTTTAAAGGTTTTTGACTATCCGGACGTACACGTGATCGCACCCAACGATTATGCCTCTTTTCTGCACTGGATACCAGGGAACGACCAGGTTACCGTGGCCACAAAAAACGAGGACAAAGCTCAGCAAGTGATCGCCGGTGCCGGTATCCTTTTTTGCCTTGACTTTAATGGATTTGGTCGCACAGAACAACTGGCAAATGCTTTATCTGACAGCAAAGCAGTAAAAGTAATGATCGATCACCATCCACAACCCGAAGATGGCTTTGATATAGTGTTTTCCGATACAAATGCCAGCAGTACGGCAGAATTGGTGTATGAGCTGATCACATCCATACATGATGAAGACGCCATCGACACGCTTACAGCACAATGCATTTATGCCGGAATTGTAACCGATACAGGCTCTTTTAGTTACGGGTGCAATAATCCACGCACCTATGAGATCGTTGCGCGCCTGATTGAAAAGGGTGTGGATGGAGAGAAAATACACCGCCTGCTGTTCAGCAAATATACGGAGAGCCGCATGCGCCTGCTGGGTTATTGTCTGAGCGAGAGATTGGTGGTAATGCCCGAATTCCAGGCAGCGTACATTCATCTTACCAAAAAAGATCTGGCAACATACAATTATATAACAGGTGATACCGAAGGGGTGGTTAACTATGCGATGAATATAGAGGGAATCAGGCTGGCAGCGCTGTTTACCGAAGAAGATGACCATGTGAAGGTGTCGCTGCGCTCAACAGGGAATATGGATGTAAACCTGCTTGCAAGACAGCATTTTAATGGAGGCGGACATAAAAATGCGGCGGGTGGGAAAAGTTTTCAGGACATGAACAATACCTTGCGTGCATTTGTATCGTTGGTAAAGAAAGGTATATGAAGCAATGAAAACAATTGGACGATTTTCCTGCAAGCCTTTCTGCTTATTGATCGTAATCATAATGGCAGGGGCATGCCAAAATGAACCTGGAGAGCGAGTGCTGCCCGACGCCCGTGAATTGCAGGAGGCGTTTGCTGAGAGCAACAAACACTTGCTGGCGATGGAAGAAACCGCCATCGATGATTTTATAGCAAGGTATGGCTGGGAAACGGAAGCGACCGGATCGGGACTGCGCTACATGATCACGCAGGAAGGGGAAGGTGAAAAACCCATAGCGGGACAGCAGGTGGTCATTGATTATACCATATACCTGATCACCGGTGATCCGGTGTATTCATCAGGAGAAGAAGGTAAGCTGGAGTTTACAGTTGGACGTGGAGGTGTAGAAAGGGGACTGGAAGAGGGGATCCTTATGATGCGCAAAGGGACAGAAGCCACATTCATAATGCCCCACCACCTTGCACATGGTGTTCCCGGCGATGGCAAAAGAATACCGAGAAGAGCAACCATTATATATAAAGTACATTTATTGGATATCTATTGAAACAAACACAAAACATTGTATTATGAAACATCTCAGCAGAATGATCGTGGTAATGATCGCCATCATGGTTTATGGATGTGGTCTTACCAACGACATCGATTTTAAGGAAACAGACGACGGACTACAGTATGCGTTCCATGTTCAGACCGGTAAGGAAAAACCTGAACTGGGCGATATCTTGAGCATGGAAATGATATACCATGTAAATGACAGCGTCATGTTCAACTCCCATGAACAAGGCATGCCCATGTATTTAAAGTTGATGGAGCCAATGTATCCGGGCGACATTTACGACGGACTGGCCATGATGTCACTGGGTGACAGTGCCAGTTTTCGCCTTGATGCGGAAAAGTTCTTTATGCTTACTGCCGCTATGCCCGAGATACCAGCATTTATTCAACCGGGGGATCCGATAACTTTTCATATCTCATTGCTGAAGATCATGGATGACGATGCTTTTGCCGAAGAGCAGCAGCGCATCATGCAGCAACAGATGGAAGAAGATATGCTCAGGGCTGAACAGGAAGAAGGTCTGATGCTTGATTACCTTGAAGAAGAAGGAATAACCGTTGAACCCACACCAAGCGGATTATATTACATAGAAAAAGAAAAGGGTGACGGTACGGCAGCAGAATCAGGAAAAATGGTAAAAGTACATTATGAGGGCCGGTTGCTGGACGGAACGGTCTTTGATTCGTCCTATGAAAGGGGTGAACCGATAGAGTTCATAGTAGGCCATGGCCAAGTGATCCCGGGATGGGATGAAGGCATTGGAATGATGAACGTGGGTGGAAAAGCCAGGCTTGTGATCCCATCTTACCTCGGCTATGGCGAAAGAGGTGCCGGAGCTATGATCCCGGCATTCAGCACGCTTGTATTTGATGTGGAACTTGTAGACGTGTCATCAGCCAATTAGTGTCTGTCCGTAAAGTCAAGTGTCTGATCCATAATGCCCGGGTTCAACCTTTTGCGGGGTTTATAACGCAGAAACCGTATAGCAGAGACAGATACTAATCAGACGAGAAGGATCTTGGTAATTTAAACACCACAATTTATGAGGCCGTTGATTTGTTTGTATTTCATACTACGGAAAGGCAAAAGGCGGCTGATAACGCCTGGTTTGCTTTTTATGTTCGCCCTTTCCGCCTGCAGCATTCTCAGAATGCCTGAAGCAGAGCCAGCCAGGATCACGACCGGCAGTGGCCTGACATACGTGATCCTGCACCAGGGTGATGGCAGAAAACCTGTAAAGGGAGATAAGGTTAGCGTACATTATACCGGTATGTTGTCAGACAGCACTTTGTTTGATTCTTCCCTTGAAAGGGGAGAACCTGCTGAGTTTCGCCTGGGTAATGGTCAGGTGATACCCGGACTGGAGGAAGGGGTTGCCCTTATGAATGAGGGTACAAAAGCCCGTTTTGTCATCCCCCCGGATCTTGCCTATGGTGAAAAGGGGTTCGGCCCTGTGCCGGGAAATGAAACGCTGTATTTTGAGGTGCAGCTGTTAAAGGTTGCCAAAACAGCAATGGAGCACGATACCGGAGATTTGCAGGTACAAGAGGTGCACGGCGGACTGAAATATGCGTTGCTTGACAAGGGAAAGGGAAAACCACTCTCGGAAGGAATGTATGTCAGTCTGAATTATACCGGATATATTGATGACAAAGAGCCCCGGGTATTTGACAGTTCATATGAGCGGGATACGCCATTGTCTTTTGTCATTGGAAGGGGAACAGTTATCCCAGGCTGGGAAGCTGTGTTGCCATTGCTCAGGGTAGGTGACATCGCAAAAGTGTGGATCCCCTGGGAAATGGCTTATGGCGAATCCGGCCGGGGACCCATTCCACCAAGGACAAACCTTGTTTTTAACCTGGAGGTTCTTGATGCGGATATTCCCGAAGCCCCTGAAAAATTTAGTGTCGACGGACTGGATACCTTGAAAACGGAATCCGGACTTCGGTATATTATTATTCGGGAAGGGACGGGAGACCTGCCCGTATTGGGAAATGTGCTGGAAATCCATTATTCCGGATACCTGTCTGACGGGACATTGTTTGATTCCTCAGTTGAACGGGGAGAACCGCTCCGGTTCGTGCAGGGGAGAGGGCAGGTGATCGAAGGATTGGACGAAGCGTTCTATCTGCTTCCGGGGGGAACAAAAGCCAGATTGATCATCCCCCCGCAACTTGCATTTGGCGAAGAGGGGAATGGACCTGTACCCCCTGGTGAAACCCTTATCTTTGATGTGGAATTGCTCGATATCAAAAGGTAGGCATGTATACAGATATATATATTTCTATTTTCGAATAAACCAATACACAAATTATTAGAAAAAAATATGTATTTATTACAAATCAGCTGGGACGCCAGTCCCGAAATATTCCGCATTGGCAGTCTCGCAATACGATGGTATGGATTGTTCTGGGCCCTGTCTTTTTATATTGGCTATGAGATCATCATCCGCATTTTCAAAAAAGAAAACATCCCGTTAAAGCAGGCTGAAAGTCTGCTGATCTACATGGCAATAGGCAGCATTGTCGGCGCAAGGCTCGGACATTGTTTTTTCTATGATTTTGAGTACTATTCGAAGAACCTGGTTGAGGTGTTGTACATATGGCAGGGCGGACTGGCAAGTCATGGGGGTGCCATCGGCATTTTGATCATGTTGTATTATTACCAGAAAAAGGTCAGTAATAAAAGCTTTGCCTGGCTGCTCGACAGACTGGTAATTCCGGTTGCCCTTGCTGCTTTCTTTATCCGCATGGGAAACCTTATGAACTCAGAAATATATGGTATTGAAACAAGCCTTCCATGGGGTTTCATTTTTGAAAACCGTGGAGAAGTGGTACCCAAGCACCCGACACAGATATACGAGGGTCTGGCTTACCTGGTGCTGTTTCTAACCCTGGGGATAATGTATATCAGAAAGCGTGCATCGCTTCCAGAGGGATTTATGACTGGCTATTTTGCCCTGTTTATGTTCATTGCCCGGTTTTTGGTAGAGTTTATCAAAGAGCCGCAGTCGGCATTCGAGGAGGATATGTTGCTCAATATGGGACAAATACTTAGTATTCCGGCGATCATTGCCGGTATTGGTTTTATGGTATACGCCCTGAAAAAGAAGCAGCGTCAGGGCAATGATGGAAGCAAGAATGTCCCGGACCGGCAATAATGATGTGCCCGTTATGACTAAACTGGATTATACGTTTCCGGAAGGTACAGGTTGACGCAGCAGCAAAAATATAGCCGGACGTTTATGAAGTCCGGGCAGTCCGCTTTGACGCCAATTTCCGATCGTTCTGGTTTTTATGTATTCATTTTCAGTGGTCAGGTCTGCCGCAATACACAGGAGCGTATCCGTCCTGCATTGGCTGACCAGGTCTTCTGCCATTGAATGATTTCTGTATGGGGTCTCCATAAATATTTGTGTGGCGCCCGACTGCTGGCTGCGGGATTCTAATTCCCTGATCTTTTTTCTTCTTGCATCTTGGCGCACAGGCAGGTAGCCATGAAAACAAAACTCCTGCCCATTCAGTCCGGAACCCATCAATGCAAGCAAAATGGAATTTGGTCCCACCAGTGGTTTAACATGGATGCTGAGTTCGTGGGCCCGCTGAACAATATGTTGTCCGGGATCAGCCACACAAGGAGTTCCTGCTTCAGACAACATGCCGATCGATATTCCATCCCTTGCCGGACCAAGGAAATGATCACAATCAGTTGCAGATGCATGCTTGTCTATCTCATAAAAGGTGACCGTGCTAAAATCCTTGCTGTACCCGGTCCGCTTAAGAAACCGCCTGGCTGTCCGCAAATGTTCAACAATAAATACATCAAGCGTGTTGATCAGGCTAAAATGACCTGGCGGCCAGCTACTGGAAAGATCATCATCTCCGATGGAAGACGGGATCAGGTAGAGGGTGGCTGATGAATGTGGTTTGTTCATGACCGGGAGATTGACTGGTTGTTCAACTGTTGTCCCATCCACGGCAATTGAAAAAGGTTGGCGTTTCCACCTGACAGGATCACACCCACGCGTTTCCCGGCAAAATAACGGGGATGGTCCAATATCGCAGCAAGGGGAACCGCACCGCTGGGTTCTGTTACAATTTTCATTCGTTCCCAAAGCAGAAGCATAGCACGGACAATGCTTTCCTCACTGGTAGTCAATATATTGGCTGCACCATCCCTGATGATTGGGAATGTCAGACTGCCCAGTGATGTACGCAGTCCGTCTGCCACCGTTTGGGGATTGCTGACCGGGATCAGCCGTTTATGCCTGAAGGACTGCCAGGCATCGTTTGCTTTTTCCGGTTCGGCACCATAGACTTTGGTAGCTGGTGAAAAGAACCTGCTGCCCAGGATCGTACCGCTGAGCAATCCCCCACCACCTACGGGTGCTACGAGACAGTCGGCATGTGTGATCGTCTCAAAAAATTCAGCCGCCACGGTTGCCTGTCCCGCAATGATCCGGTAATCATTGTATGGGTGGATCTCCACAGCGCCATGTTCATCCAGAACCTCCTGCAGTGTTGCTTCCCTGGCTGACAGGGCAGGATAGCAGAACCGTATGTCTCCCCCGTATTCCTTAACCGCCTCCACTTTGTTTTTGGGGGCATTTTCGGGCATCACAACGTACGCCTTAATGCCTCTTAAACCGGCAGCGATCGACAATGCCTGGGCATGGTTGCCCGATGAATGGGTTGCCACGCCCTTCCCGGCAAGTGACCCTGGAAGGGTTAACACTGCGTGCAATGCACCGCGAACCTTAAAAGCACCACCCTTTTGAAAGTTTTCACATTTAAAAAACAACCGGCTGCCAGTAAGTGCATCAAGTGCTTTGCAGGTCAGCACAGGGGTGTGATGGACATAAGGGGCAATACACCTCCTGGCATCCAGCACTTTTTCCCTGTTTGGAACATCACGTGCATTCACGGTCAATAGTTACTGCTTTTCTGCAAGAATGGTCTCCACCACCTTCTTGCAACTGTTGTCCAACATTTGAAACACTTTTTCAAAACCATCATTGCCTCCATAGTAGGGGTCGGGGACAGACAGGTCTTTGCCGGGATAAACCGTATTCAGTATCATTTCAACCTTGGCAGCGTCCTCCCTGGTATCAGCCAGGGAAACCACATCATCATAATTACTTTTATCCATGACATAGATCCTGTCAAACAGGGCAAAGTCTTCCCGCTCAAACTGCCGGGCCCGCTGGTTCGAAATATCGATCCCATGTTTGCGCGCCACCTCCTGTGACCGGCGATCCGGACGTTCTCCAGCGTGATAGGCGGCAGTGCCGGCTGAATCAACATAAATATCGAGCCCTTCTCTTTTGGCTGTTTCCTTTAAAACGCCTTCTGCCAGGGGTGACCGGCAGATATTCCCCAAACATACCATTAAAACCTTCATCGAAATATATTTTTCCAAAAATAAATAAAAAACCCGGAAGTGGATTTCCGGGAACTATAGCTTAGCGGGACAATGAAACGGGGTCCGCCGGCATATATCTGTCTACATTATTTTGATCAGGTTATCTAGTTCATTAACAAACTGTTTAAACTTTTTGTCGGTATCCACCAGGTTTCTGATTGCTTTGCAGGCGTGCAGGACGGTGGCGTGGTCCCTGTTGCCACATTTGCTGCCGATCGTAGAGAGTGATGAATTGGTGTATTGTTTGGAAAAATACATGGCAAGCTGCCTGGCTTGCACGGTTTCCCTCTTGCGGCTCTTTGACTTCAGCTGATCCAGGGAAATGTCCAGGTGATCGCAAACCGTCTGTTGTATATAATCAATGGTGATCTCTTTCGGTGTATGTTTTACAAACTTGTCAATAACGCTCGCTGCAAGTTTCAGGGTGATCTCCTTTTTGTTCATTGAAGACTGGGCCAGGATAGAAATCAGGGCACCTTCCATTTCCCTCACACTGGTTTTGATCTTGGCGCTGATCAATTCGAGCACTTCCAACGGCATTTCCACACCGTCGTTGTGGATCTTCTTCTGCAGAATGGCGATCCTGGTTTCGAAATCAGGCACCTGCAGATCAGCCGACAGTCCCCATTTAAAACGCGACAACAACCGGGGCTCAATACCACTCATTTCCACGGGCGGTGTGTCGCTGGTGATGATAATTTGTTTCCGGGTCTGATGCAATTGATTGAACAGGTGGAAGAATACATCCTGTGTCTTTGGCTTTCCGGCCAGGCAATGTATGTCATCAACGATCAACACATCGATCAATTGATAAAAATGGACAAAATCGTTCTGGTTGTTGTTGCGGATGCTGTCAATGAACTGGTTGGTAAACTGTTCGGCAGTAACATAGAGGACGGTTTTTTCCGGAAAGTTGTTTTTTACCTCGATCCCGATGGCATTCACCAGGTGGGTTTTCCCTAACCCATTGCCGCTATAAACGAGCAGCGGGTTAAACGATGTCTTTCCCGGATTCTGTCCGACTGCCAGTCCGGCACTCCTGGCCAGCCGGTTGCAATCACCCTGTATGAAGTTATCAAAATTGTAAGATTCTATCAGTTGCGGGTGGATGTTCAGTTTTTTCAGGCCGGGAATAACAAAAGGATTGGGCAGACTGCCACCCCCTTTTACATCCCTGCTGAGGTCAACAGGGATGCTGACCGGGGGATTTTTCAAAGCCTGCTTATTAAGGGTGGGAGCATGGACGGTGTAAGGTTTTGGTTGACTGGCAGAAGGGGTGTTGTCCATTACAATGCTGTACTCCAGCCTTCCGTCTGGCCCCAATTCCTTTTTGATGGTTTTTTTCAGCAAATCAATATAGTGCTCCTCCAGCCATTCATAAAAAAACTGGCTTGGAACCTGCAGCGTAAGGATATTGTCATTAAGGCGTACGGGTCTTATCGGACCAAACCATGTGGAAAAGGCATTCGGACTGACATTGTCCCTGATCACAGCCAAACATTCAGACCATACCTTTTCGTAACCTTGCTTCATATCACCTGACAACTAAACGCTGATTCAATAAAAAATCTATTAATTTTTGATTATCAACATAATTGATTATTGGGGTTATCAAAAACAGTTATCAACAAATATTGACTTAAAAAAGTGAATAAAAAAATCATTTTGCCCTTGCAAATCAAAAAAAAATGTTGTAAAGTCTTCGACCAAATTTCTGCCAATACACCATGCGCACTCATTGGAACAAAGCGCAAAGAGATACCCGCCAAGATGCTTGAATACAGCATCTTAGAATTACGGTATTTCGCTGTTAAAATACGGTTTCAGTAGTTTTGGTGGAACTAACCCCACGCAATATTATGACTTATTATTCAGAAAACCAAAATTAAAAACAGATAATTCTTAAATTTTAATCAATCTGTTTAAACGCATTATCCTGTTTACCCGAATGCTTTGTTTTAAACATTTGTTCTTCTGACTGCTGCGCTCAAGACAAATGAAACAAACTATATTATGCAAGCATGTTTTAGGTAATTATATATCATTCTGTTATACAAAATGATTATTTTTCATGACATTATATAACAGTTACTTATGTTTTCGCTTTTTGCTAAACTAGTTTAGGTTATCGTGAATACAAAAAGCTTACACTGGCAGTCTGTATCGTTTCCAGTTGTTGAATCACTTGTTTGCTCAGGCTTTTCCTGACAGAAAAACGCAATGTGCATCTGAGGTCAAAGGCATGGTCATATTGCGGAAGGTCAAATTCTTTCATTATGCGCATAACTTCATTCATGGCGGAATAATTGAACGAAACCATGTAGTGATCACGAATGGTTTTTTCGATCATCCGGTTGTTTGCAACCGCATCCCTGGCAGCTCCCTTGTACGCGTTGATCAGTCCGCGCACACCAAGCTTTGTCCCGCCAAAATACCGCACAACGATAATTAACACATTGCACAGATCGTGCGCCAGCAACTGTCCGTATATGGGTTTCCCGGCCGTTCCCGAGGGTTCGCCGTCGTCATTGAACCGGTATCTCCTGTCATTATGGTCGAGTATCCATGCGTAACAATGATGACGGGCATCGTGGTACTCTTTTTTTACCATTTCAAGCAGTGACCTGATTTCTTCTTCATCCATTACCGGGTATGCAAGAGCAATAAATTTACTCCCTTTGTCTTTGTACAATCCCTGAGAATGTTTTTTTATGGTTTTATATGCGTCTGTTTCGTGGTTTTGCATCGAATAATGTTGCGCGGTTTGTTTTTGAACACAACGGTGTATTACAGTAAGCAGATGTCCCCGGACCTTCCTCGTAGGCAATAATTGCAGCGTTAACCGCCATAGGATCCATACAGGCCATGGTTAAGCAAGCAAAAGAGACTTTCGTTGCCTATGATCGTCTGCGAGACTGATCTTTTTCCCCGGATCAGTGGTGCCGGCACCCCGTTTCCGAAAAATTGATTTCCGGTAAACACCCGTGCCTCATCCCACATATTCAGTTCTATAAAGCTATGAAGCAGTTGTTGTCCGCCTTCGACGATCAGCGATTGTTTGCCCTCCTGAAACAACAGCGTCATTATGTTACCAAGCAGGTGTTCATCGAACGGGAACCGGATAAAGCGGTTATTGCCACTGGTCTTTGTGGTTTGTTCATTGACAATGATGGTTGGCTGGCTGTTGTCAAAGACATTCAGACTGGATGGCAACTTCAGGTGCCTGTCCAGCACGATCCTGAGAGGCAACGGTCCGCTCCAGTCGCGGACATTCAGACTGGGATTGTCCTTTAGTGCAGTTGTTTTTCCGACCATTATGGCCGATTCTTCCGTTCTCCATTTGTGCACAAGTATGCGCAATTGTTCGCTGGTGATCCACGTGGGCCGGTTTTCAGCACCTGGCTCCCTCTCTGTATCTATAAAACCATCTGCTGTTTGTGCCCATTTCAGGATTATGTAAGGCCGTTTTTTTTCATAAAAGGTAAAAAACCGCTTGTTCAGCTGCCGGCATCGCTCTTTAAGAACGCCCAGCAATACAGTACACCCATTGCTCCTTAGTCTGGCAATGCCTTTTCCGGCGACCTCATCAAAGGGATCAGCCGTCCCGATCACCACCCGTGGAATGCCTTTTTTAAGAATAAGGTCGGTACACGGTGGTGTTTTCCCATGATGACAACATGGCTCAAGATTGACGTAAAGGGTGGCCTGTTTTAGCAACTGCTGATCCTTTACTGACCCAATGGCCCTCACCTCTGCGTGATGATCTCCAAAGCGCTGATGGTAGCCTTCCCCGATGATCCTTCCCCCGGAAACCAGCACCGCACCGACCATCGGATTGGGTGCAGTCATACCCAGCCCTGTTCCTGCAAGGTCAATGCATCGTTGCATGTATTGTTCATCATCCGGCATAAGATGGACGCTATATATATTGTAAACTTACAGATTTTAAAAATTTATCCTCAAGAATTCCGGCTATCTTCTTCATGACAGAACGCCTGATCTCCAGCTCAACCGGCAGGTTAGGGTCCTGGTGCGCTACATTTACAGCTGTCCCGGTTAGAAGATGTATCTCATCACTATCAAGTATCAGCTTTACAATCCGGTCGGCGGGTCCTTTTCCAAGATTTGTCTGCGGACCATATGTGCCAAGGATCTCTGCGGTTTTGCTCAGGGTAAGGATCCCCTCAGTAACCAGGTCAATTCCTTTCATAAAAGAAAGGGGAGGAAGGTCGGGGTCTTCAAACTCAAGGGTATCTTCAACGGGAACATTGAGTTCGCGTGACACAATGTCTGCCGTCGTGCCGCCAGATAGTATTTTTTTCCCCGCAAATGTGCTGACCGTTTCTGCGAGTTCCCTGTCTTTGTTCTTGTCGTAAGGTGGTCCTGAACATATCAGCAAGCGCCGCGGGTTACGGAAATAGATCATTACCGCACTGGTATCGTCTTTCGCTTGGTATTCGTCATTGGCGTGGGCTTTGTTGACGATCATGGAGGCCAGTCTGGATGCCGATATGTCAGGATGCTCTTTGACCAGCGATAAAAAATATCCCGCCACATGCTCCTGACCCCATCCAAGCAAATAGTTCCCCTTGCCCAGTCCGGACTGAGTGATGCCGTCTGTCATCAGCAGTATCCGGTCTTCCTTTTGTGCTTTGAAGGTGCAGGCTTTGATCTCTTTTTCGGATTTATCACCCGCCTCAAGCGTTATGTTTTGCCATTCGGGCAGGAAGCTTTCTTTTTCACGCATGATAATTGCGTCAGGATTGTCGTAGTTCAGAATCGTACATTGTCCTTCCTTGTCAATATCTGCTATGGTAAAGGTGGCATAACTGATCTTGCGTTCACTGCATACCGGCAGTGTGTTCATGATGATCTCGGCTATCTTGTGTGCATCCTTATGTTCCTTGGTGAAGTTCAACGCCATTGTTGCCGTTAAGGTAGCCAGCAGGTTGGCTTTAACACCGTGCCCCATACCGTCAGACAAAACCACCACAGTCCGCCCTTCTTCCTTCACCTTTTCCGACAGGAACATGTCGCCACAAATGCGTTCGCCCATATGGTTGCGCTGTGACGACCCCACCTCTATATGGAAATAGCCATTCATACACTACTCTTTCTTTGTTTTCCGGTAGGTTTCAATGATCGAGTTGAGCATTTTTTCTGTTTTGCTGGCCCCTTCTCCCAGTGAGAAAGCGATCTGCTGTACCATTTTCAGGTTCTCATCGATCACTTCACCGACCCTGTTGATGATCTCTTCCTGTCTCACTTCCGCCACATACATATCCCGCAGCACCCCCCCAACAATTTTATTTGGTTTTAAAGAATAAATGCTCACGTTCAACAAACGATCGTCGTGCTGCACATCTTTGCCAGTGATGTTCTCGTCATTTTCGAGAACATAGGTGAACAGGTTGTAGATGTTGTATGGCAGCAGGGTTTTTAGGTCGGCACCCTTCAGACCGGGAATGACCTCATTGATCATCTCCGCCTCTTCGCCAAGCACCTGGATAAAGCTTTTATTGGACTCAATTACTTTAAGATGTTCATCAACAATGACTGCCGCTGATGGCAGGTTCTTCAGCAGGGCGGAGGTGGTATCTGATTTTTGCCGCAAGCTGACATTTTCCTCAAGCAGCGATTTTTCTTTGCTCACAAGGCTTTCTTGTTGTTGCTTCAATTTCTCATTATTGTTTTTCAGGGTCTTGATATACTCCTGTTTGTTTTTGATCGAGTAATTCAGGCACATTTCCGGTCTGGACAGACCCTGGCTGATTGACGCAGCGAAGTCGCGGCAGCTTCTGAAACCACATGCATTACATGCAGCTGTTTCGTCAAGGCTTTTTCCAAGACTCTTGAGTATTTCTTCAATCTGATCGCTACCAGGCATTTCCATGTTTTGGTCATCATTCTCAAACCGACGTCCCAGATCAATGTCGCGGTACTGCTCCAGGTCTTTTTCCCACTGTTTTTTATCGATGATTCTCAATCGCTTCTGAACATAGTCAGCTACCATTGTCCGCCTCATGAACCTGTTCGACCTGTCGGTAATACCAGGTCCAGCCAGACAGCCGGTATGGAAAAAAATATTAAAATGCTTTTTCAGTGCTTCGGGATGGTCACTGAACTCATCCACGATATCGAGCATGCTGTTTTTTCCCTGCACGGTGATCACCTGTCCCTTTGTCTGTGAGTCGTCCAGCCCGGCTGCCTCCAGGATCCCCTTACTGATTGGATAAAGAGCGCCCAGGCGGCCAATGGGTTTATCAAATTCTGAAAACTCAACCTGTGCTTCCTTAATATCGAACTTGCGAAACAACTCCCTGAGTTCTTTAAATGTAAGGACTGCATCAATCCGGCCGTCTTCTCCGTGCAGGGTGGCTTCATGTTTGGCAGACAAGCATGGCCCGATAAATACAACCTTCAGATCCGCTCCGAAGGCTTTCCGTACCACTTTTGCCGATGCGGTAACAGGTGTGACGACAGGAGCCAGGTTGGCGATCAATCCGGGAAAATACTTTTCAATGTATAAAACCAGGCTGGGACAGTTCGACATAAGGTAGTACTTGCCCCTGAAGTCAGAGAGCAGTTCACGGTATTTGTTTGCCACCAGATCAACACCAAACGACATCTCGTTTACGTAGTTGAAGCCCAGTGTACGGATCATCTCAACAAACTTCCTGTAATCGGTGATATCAGGAAATTCACCACTGATCGCAGGGTCAACGATCGCTGCCACTGGTTGATCAGATTTCAGCAAAGAAATGGTTTCGTCCAGGTCGCTGTAATGGGATACCGCATCGGCAGCACAAACCGACAGGCAGTTGCCACACCCGATGCATCTGTTATGGTTCACCACAGGCATACCATCCTGGCTCCTGACTGTGATGGCTTTAACCGGACAGGCCCTGATGCAGGCATAGGACCTGGTACACCGGTCCTTATTTATGTCAATGATTTTCATGCCCCTCTCTTTGTTTCTATTTAGTGTCTGTCTCTAATGTCCGATTTCTGCGTTATGCTTGTTTTGAAAACAGTCATTTACAAGAGTAAACTCCTTGGTTTTCAAAACTGCGCAAGCCTTGAACTCGAACATTATAACTCAGACACTTGACATTATGGACAAACACTATTTTCTGGCAAAATAATTATCGAGCAGGCTCACTACACTTTCCGGGGTTACTTTTGTGTGTTTGATGCCGTCCAACACAAGTACAGGACCTTTTTCACAAATGCCGGTACAATGTGCCCCCCTGAACACAACCCGCTGTTCGCGTTCGTTTTCCTTCAGATATTTCTTTATCAGGTTTATAGTATGTTTATTCCCTCTGGAAAAACAACTGCTCCCCATGCATATGACAATGTCGGATGTGGGTGTTTTAACCATGTGTCAATTATTAATCTAGCTTCAACAAAAATAACGAAAGCTTTTCAGAAATCCGGTTAATTTCTTCACATCTTTACCGTTTATTAGATTTTAAGATCTGGTTTTACTAACATTTGGATGGGGCAACTCATGTTTTTGTGTGGCGGACAAGGCCAATATTATTTTTTTCGTTACCTTTGTCATCAGTTGCAATCACTGTTTATATTGCTGATATAAAAAATGTTGCAAACAAAGTAAATGGTTCAGGCTTTATTGTGAAATAAATATCAACGTGGTGATCAATGAATGATGATGTTACAACCATCTTTGAACAGTTTCCCAACCGAAGGCGCGAGGACTTGATCCCAATTCTGCATGGAGTGCAGGAGATCCATGGATATTTGTCGGAAGATGTCATTCAGGCAGTATCTGAGTACCTGCATATCAGCACCAACAAGATCTATGGCGTTGCTACCTTTTACGACAACTTCCGTTTTGGTCCGGTTGGCAAATACCATTTTCGTTTGTGTCACGGTACGGCATGCCACGTGTCAGGTGCCGGCACTTTGTTGCGTGAGCTGGAAAAACTGTTAAAAATCAATAACGGGGAAACCGACAAAAACGGACTTTTCAGCCTTGAGGTCGTCAGTTGTATTGGCGCATGCGGACTGGCACCTTTGATAGAAGTCAATGAACAGTATTATACCAATATGACCCTTGATGGCTTGAAGTCTCTTGTCCGTTCTATCAGGGAAAAAGAATTGAGCAGCCTATGACCTTTGACACACCGACAGATAGCCGTGAGTTTTTGATTCACAAGGTTTTGCTTGATCCCAAAAGAGATACAGAGGAGTCATTAAAGAAACCTTTGTCTTACCTGTCGGGGGAACGGGTACATAAACCATTGATCTATGTTGGAATGGCCACTTGTGGCAAGATTGCAGGGGCCGGGAAAACATACCTGGCCATTCGCAACTACCTGGATGAGCATGGTGTTGATGCCGATCTGACAGCAGGCGGTTGTGTTGGCCTGTGCAAAGAAGAACCCATTGTTGACATTCAATTGCCGGGAAAGGCCCGTTTGTCCTTTTCCCGGGTGTCTGCCGGCAAAGTGCAGCATTTGCTTGACGACATCCTTAATGACAACCTTCCGGAGATGCCGGTTATAGGCCAATACAAAAATCCGGTACTGCAAAATTGGGAACAGGTTCCCTACGTGGATGACCATCCTTTTTTTGTCCACCAAAAGCGATTATTGCTCGAACATTGCGGGATCATTGATCCTGTCTCTGTCGACAGTTATATTGCAAAAGGAGGCTACTGGGCATTTACTGACGCCATATCGCGCTATACCCCTGAGCAGGTTTGTGACATCATTGACAGGAGCGGGTTAGCAGGCCGGGGGGGAGGGGGATTCCCGGCCGGGGCAAAATGGACTGCAGCCTTGAATACGGCAAGTGACCAAAAGTTCTTTGTGTGTAATGCCGTCGAAAGTGATCCTGGCAGTTATATGAATCGTGCGATCCTGGAAAGCAACCCCCATCGCCTGATAGAAGCCATGTTAATTGGTGCCTATGCCACCGGCGCAGGTAAGGCGTTTGTGTTCATCAGGGAAGAGTTCACCCTGGCCATCCGGCGCCTTGAAGAGGCCATCGGGCAGGCCAGTGCATACGGACTGATCGGGCATCATATTTTTGATTCGGGTGTAAACATTGACCTGGTGGTCAAAAGGGGTGCCCGGGCATTTGTTTGCGGTGAAGAAACGGCATTGAACAACAGCATAGAAGGCAGACGTGCCATGCCATCATCAAAACCCCCGTATCCTGCAGAGAGGGGTTTATGGGACAAGCCCACGATCGTCAATAATGTGGAAACCCTTTTTAATGTGCCGCTGATCATAAAAAACGGCGCCAATTGGTTCCGGTCACAGGGAACTGAACACAGTAAGGGGACCAAACTGTTTACCTTGTCGGGGAGCATTGAGAATTATGGTACGGCTGAAGTACCGATGGGAATGACCTTCAGGGACATTATATACAATGTGGGTGGAGGCATGCGCGAAGGCAGGACATTTAAGGCCATTGTGCTGGGGATAAACAGTGGTGCGTACATAACCGGTGACAACCTGGATACGGCCGTTGACTTTGAGGCCTTGAAGAATATTGGGGCATCGCTGGGCAGCGGTGCGTTTGTAGTGATCGACCAGCATGTATGCATGGTAGACCTTGCAAGGTTCTTTACTGCTTTCTTTAAAAACGAAAGCTGTGGCAAATGCATCCCCTGCCGTGAGGGAACAGCACGCATGCTGGAAGTTATGGAAAAGGTAACAACCAGGCCAGCCGACGACAAATCATTTCAGACATTGGAGCGTTTTAAAGGCGTTATGCATCTGAAAAGCCTTGCCCGGGTGATCAGTGAAACCTCTTTGTGCTCCCTTGGAAAGTCAGCGCCAAACGCTATTTTAAACACACTGGAGCATTTCAAAGACGAATTTGATGCACATATATTTGAAAGGAAATGTGCCGCAAATGTATGCACCGATCTGCGCGTTTATACGATCGATGTAGATGCCTGTACCGGTTGCACTGCCTGCTTCACAAAATGTCCGGTGGAAGCCATCATCGGCTCCCCGCGGTATCCGCACTTCATCGTGCAGGAGAAATGCATTGGCTGTGGCACCTGTTTTGATGTATGCAAATTCAACGCGGTGATCATTAAATAATGTACGCAAGAGTGCGCGGAAGTTTTACAATATACGTTACGATGTCTCCAATCTTTTTATGTTATGGAGTTTCAGATTGAAGTAAACAACAGGATGATCCGGGTGGAGGAGGGACAAACCTTATTGTCAGCCTTGCGCGATCATGGCTTCAGGATCCCCACCCTGTGCCATATGAACCGCTTTTCCCCAACCGGGGCATGCCGGCTGTGTGTGGTTGAGGTGGATGGCAGGCGCGACCTGGTCACCTCTTGTTCCTGTCCGGTAGAAAACGGTATGAAAGTGCGAACCAATTCGCAACGAGTGATCCGTGCCAGGAAGTCGCTGGTTGAACTGTTGCTGTCGAACCACCCCGATGATTGCCTTTACTGTCAGCGAAATGGCCATTGCGAGCTCCAGTTGCTGGCAGAGGAAATGAATATAAAGGAACGAAAGTATTTCGGACAAAAAAACAGGCAGTTTCCTGACTATTCAAGCACCAGCGTGGCACGTGACCCTGCAAAATGCATCCTGTGCAGCCGGTGTGTCCGCATGTGTGAAGAAGTGCAGCTGGTAACAGCCATCGACTTCATTTCGCGCGGCAACCGCACATCGGTCAACAGTGCGTTCAGCAAAGGACTGAATATGTCGACCTGTATCCATTGCGGACAATGCATACAGGTTTGTCCGACAGCCGCCCTGTTCGACATTTCGCATGTGGAAAAGGTACAGGGGGCCATTGAACGAAAAGACAGGCAGGTGGTATTTTTTATCAGTCCGGCTGCAATTAGTTCAGTAACAGAACAACTGAAACTGAAGTCGAAACACCAGACCATGCCACGTATCGTGGCGGCCCTGAAAAGGATTGGCGCCGCAAAGGTCTTTGATCTCGGTCCGGCCATCGATGCCAATATTATTGAGGAGGCAAAACAGTTGGCAGACAGACTGCAGAACAATGACAGTGCATCGATGCCAATGCTCTCTTCCTGCTGTCCGTCGTGGGTAAAATACATTGAAACCTTCAGACCGGAGTCACTACCGGCCCTGGCACAGAATCCATCGCCGCAACATACTTTTGGAAGATCACTGAAAAGCAACCATGCCGGTTTGGTGGGAACAGACCGCGAAAAGATCTATTCTGTTTCTGTAATGCCCTGTGTGGCAAACAAATATGAAGCATCACTCGAGAAAAATACCCGGAAGGGGGTTTCAGATGTGGATGCTGTGCTGACTGTCAGGGAGTTGTTTCAGTTGTTGAAGGCATACGGACTTGATATTCCACAAATGGAGGATGAAAAACCTGATGAACCATTCAACAATGCTTCGTCGGCAGCATGGAAATACAGCTATTCAGGTGGGAAGGCAGAAGCCATGGCATATGAAGCATACCGGTTGCTGAACAACGGGAAGACAGATAATTTCCGTTTTATTGTCCCGAAAAACACTGCCGGCAAGCGGGAAACCAGGGTGACAGTTGGCAAGCACCAGCTTGGCTTTGCCTGGGTCAGCGGTATTGCAGAGGCTGAAGCCTATCTGCACCAGTTGGAGGAGGAAAAAAGAAACGACATACACTATATAGAAGTGATGGCCTGTAGCGGTGGGTGTGTTGGGGGAGGCGGACAACCCATCAGCCGGGGTTTTGAAAATGCCCGGCAAAGAAAGAAAATCTCTATCGATATGGAGAAATGCTGCCGGTACAAGTATCCTTCTGATCATAAAGCAAGCGAAAAATAATAACAGGCAATAACGGGATAATAACGATAAACGCATAATCAGCATAATTGAGACAGTGAAAGATAAGGAAATCATATATACCGTAAAGGATCGTTGCAAGGTTTGCTATACCTGCGTTCGTGAATGTCCGGCCAAAGCCATTAAGATCATTAACGGCCAGGCAGAAATTATAGCCGGACGCTGCATTGCCTGCGGCAATTGCATCCGTGTATGCAGTCGCGATGCAAAGATGTTTGCCTTTTCCATTGATAAGGTAAAAAACCTGCTCAACAGTCATCATCCGGTTGCTGCGATCGTAGCACCCAGCATATCGGGTGAGTTTACCGACATCAAAGACTACCGTCATTTTGTAGGCATGATCAAGGCCCTGGGCTTCGATTATGTTAACGAAGTTGCATTTGGTGCGGAGCTGGTTGCAAACAAATACAAAGAATTACTTGAGTCTGCCCCCGGTCATCCGCTCATATCAACAAGTTGTCCGGCTATTGTGAGCTATGTAGAGAAGCATCACCCGCAAATCATTGATTGCCTTGTACCGGTAGTATCACCCATGATCGCAACGGCGAAAGTCCTGAAAAAACTGCATGGAGACCAGCTGCGCATCGTTTTTATCGGACCCTGTATCGCCAAGAAGGTGGAAGCAGGTGAGGAGCAGTTCGACGGACTGATTGATGAGGTGATCTCCTTTCTTGAGTTGAGACGGATGTTTTCGGAAAAGAACCTTACTGAAAACAATGTGACCCCTGTAGCGTTTGATCCACCCGTGGCAGGCAAGGGGGCCATTTTCCCCATCAGCGGAGGCATGCTGCAAACCGTCGACCTTGAAGAAGACTTTGTTAAGGGAGAGATCATTGTTGCAGAAGGGCGCCATGACATCATTGAAGTACTCCGAGAGTTTGAGGAGGGATATCTCGAAGCAAAAATGTTCGACCTCCTTTGCTGCAATGGCTGCATCAACGGACCGGGAATGAGTCATAAGCACCAGTTCTTTTTCAAACGGAAAAACATTTCTGATTTTGCAAAACGGCGCTACGACCGTATTGATATAGCCCAGTGGGAACAAGCGCTGCAAACCTATCTGAAGCTTCCCTTATCGCGCAGTTTTGAGGCCGATGATCAGCGTTTTCCCAGTCCGCCGCAGGACAATGCCATTCGTGAAGTGCTTATTAAGTTCGGGAAAAAAGAACCTGAAGATGAGTTGAATTGCGGAGCATGTGGCTATGATACCTGCTATGAGCATGCTGTTGCCATTCTCCAGGGACTTGCGGAGTCGGAAATGTGTTTGCCCTATACCATCGACAAGCTCCATGAGTATATTGCAGAACTGGATATCTCGAACAAAAAGCTGGCTTCCACACAGGCCGCCCTGAAGCAAAGCGAAAAGCTGGCCACCATGGGACAACTCGCTGCGGGTATTGCGCACGAGGTGAACAACCCGTTGGGGGTTGTGATCATGTACAGCCATATTCTTCTCGATGAGATCGACCCCTCTTCGCCGCTGTACCGCGACCTGAAAATGATCGTGGAACAGGCAGACCGGTGCAAGAAGATCGTTGGCGGTCTGCTTAATTTTGCAAGGAAGAGTAAGGTGACCATCAACGAGATCAATGTAAAGAAGTTGATCAACAATGGATTGAAATCCTTCGTATTGCCCCGGTCTGTCGACCTGGATGTCAAAATAACGACAAATAACGCCATGATCGAATGTGATCATGACCAAATGGTCCAGGTGTTCTCCAACCTGTTTAAAAATGCTGTAGATGCCATGCCGCAAGGGGGCAAACTCAGCATAAAGGTTAAAGATGCAGAAGAAGGGCAGCAACTGGCATTTGAAGTCAGCGATACCGGTACGGGCATCTCCAGGGAGCATATCGACAAGATGTTCGAGCCGTTTTTCACTACAAAGGAAACC
>PWKN01000091.1 GCA_003559735.1 Bacteroidales bacterium
CAATTCCGTATTTGGGCCACACAGCGGTTAAGGGAATACATCATAAAAGGCTTTACGCTTAATGATGATCGCTTTAAGTCGGGCAGTTCAATGAACTATTTCAACGAGCTGCAAGAACGCATTCGGGAGATACGCCTGTCGGAAAAATTCTTTTACCAAAAGATTAAGGACATCTACACTACCAGTATAGATTATGACCCAAAGGATGAAAAAACCATTGAATTTTTCAAGGTAGTGCAAAACAAGCTCCTCTGGGCAATCAGTCAGCAAACCGCAGCAGAATTGGTTTACAGACGGGTGGATGCAAGTTTACCCCTGATGGGAATGCTCTCTTATGACAAAAAGCAAGTGGACTCAATCAAAAAGTCTGAGGTAAGCATTGCCAAAAACTATTTGAATGAAGAAGAGATAAAGCTTTTGGGCCTGTTGGTTGAGCAGTATTTGGCATTTGCCGAAACCATGGCACAACAACAAACGCCCATGTATATGAAAGATTGGATTGAACGTCTAGATACCATTTTGCAATTGAACGGAAGAGAGTTGTTAACCCATGCCGGCAAAGTTTCTCGTAATATGGCCCTGGAAAAATCCGGAGATGAATTTGAGAAATTCAAGCAACGTCAAAAAGCTATTGAGAAAGAAACCAGCTTTAAGGAGTTAGAAGAGGACATTAAAAAATTAAATAAGCCGGAATCAAAAGAATAATAGTGTGCCCGAGGATGGGTTGGTAAAAGAGTTGGTAAAAGAATCCAACGGGATTTTGGACGAATAGCAAAAAAGTGTCAAATATGTTGTGCTATATAACACCTATCGAATAGATAAATTAATGAAAAAATATATAGTACGTCTTTTGTTCCTGTTATTTGCCTTTGGACACAACAATCAGTCGTTGATTTCCCAGGTGTCACAGCCTGAATTTGAAGCATTGGTGGCACTTTATAACTCAACCGATGGCGATAATTGGATCAACAACAGCGGTTGGAACATAAATGGGACAGCGAATCAGGTTGATGACTCCTGGTTTGGAATTACTGTTAATAATGGGCATGTGGATCAAATAGATTTGACAATCAATGGTTTAGGTGGACAAATCCCTGAGGAAATTGGGAATTTAATTCATTTAAAAATCCTTCAGCTATCTATCAATGAGATTGCAGGAGTAATTCCAGATGAAATTGGAAACTTGGTGGAACTCGAATATCTGGATCTGCACAGAAACAATTTAAGCGGAACAATCCCTTCTCGGATAACAGAACTGACATCCCTAAAAGGCATACGTCTGTCAAACAATATGCTATCTGGCTCTATCCCAGAAGAGATTGGCTCTCTGACTATGCTTGAAAGCCTTGACATACATGCCAATCAGTTAACGGGTAATATTCCTGCTGATATTGGCGAATTAAAAAGTCTTAAACATTTAAACCTCTTGCGCAATAAACTAACGGGAACCATTCCCCCCGAAATAGGTGACTTATCTAATTTGGAATCACTGAGCCTGTTTACAAATGAACTATCAGGAGCCGTCCCTGATGAGATATCTTCTTTGATAAGATTGGAAAGACTTTACCTTAATGACAATCATTTTGACTATTTGCCAGATATATCTAACCTGTTACAATTAAGGGACTTATGGATTATGGATAATCGCTTTCATTTTGATGCCATTGAACCCCATATCGACCTCGCCTTAGAGGAATTTATGTATGCCCCCCAAGCAAAAGTTGGTGAAGTTGATGAATATTATCTTCCATTCGGGGAAGAGTTTACATTTAGTGTTGATGTTAGAGGAGAAAATAACACCTATCAATGGTATAAAGATGATGAACCCATAGTGGGCGCCACAAATACAAGTTATTTTATTGAATCCATTACCCACAATGATGCGGGTATCTATGTTTGCAGAATTAATAACACCATCGTACCAGGGCTGACCTTGGTCTCAGAGGATATTACCCTGAATGTTTTTTCAGTTCAACCTCTGGTTGTCACTCAGGCCCCCTGGAATATCACCGCAAACTCTGCCATGACAGGAGGTGAAGTAACCTCGGACGGAGGGGCAACCGTGACAGAAAGGGGCATACTCTGGGGCACAGACCCTGATCCTGTTACAACGGGTGCACAGGTACCTCTTGGCGACGGACTTGGGGCTTTCTCCACCGCTATTGATGCCCTTGACCCTGTCACTACATATTATGTGGTTGCGTATGCCAACAACTCCGAAGGCACCGCTTACGGGGATATCAAACAGTTCACCACCCTGGGGCAACTTCCCGTGGTCATCACCCAGGATCCTTGGGATATCACCGCAAACTCTGCCATGACAGGAGGTGAGGTGACCTCGGACGGAGGGGCAACCGTAACAGAAAGGGGCATACTCTGGGGCACAGACCCTGATCCTGTTACAACGGGTGCACAGGTACCTCTTGGCGACGGGCTTGGGGCTTTCTCCACCGCTATTGATGCCCTTGACCCTGTCACCACATATTATGTGGTTGCATATGCCAACAACTCCGAAGGCACCGCTTACGGGGATATTAAACAGTTCACAACTGATACAGAATATGGTTCCGTATTTATCCCAAATGCATTCATGCCATCAAGTAACCTGTTGGACAATCAAACCTTCAAGCCAAGGTTTGGAACAGTACCAACGGAATATTCTTTGGCAATATTTAACAGGTGGGGATCGCAAATATTTTATACCGAAGATGCTCAAATCGGATGGGATGGTAAAACCAACAACGGAGATGCTCCTCAGGGAACGTATTCATACATGATTAAATACATTGACGAAAATAACACCATGCAGGAGAAATATGGAGTGGTATTATTGATCAGGTAGTAACGCACACTTCAGTGGAGAAAATCTGGTGGAGATAATTTCAGTTTACTGGTGAAGTTTTTTTTAACCATTACGGATTTATATCTATCAGTCATGGAATCGGCATTATGCGAATGTTATGATAACTCGGATGCAATAATGGACAGATTGGCATCTAATGCACACCGACTTGAATTAACAGGAGAAACTTTAAGAAAGAAAAAATAAATTAACTTTGAAGCACAAATCTTACCCCAAAAGAATTGTACACTTTCACCGGAATATCCAGCTGAAAACCATAAAAGCAATATCATTGCCTTAACAGCAGAAATGACACCAAAGCACAAAATGGTTAAGATATGCAAAAACCTTTATGTGTTTGGTGTTTGCGGAAACATCTTATATATTTGGCCCCCATATGTTCGATAATTATAAACAATGAAATTATGAAAAATAAGACGTTTATTTGTACACTCATTGCCCTATTAATGTCCTTTACCTCCCGGTCAGAGGTTATTACAGGCACTTCTGAGCCGTTTCAATTTGGTTCTCCTATTCTGGTACCGTTGTCAATACTCGCTTTAGTCTTATCTGGCGGCTTGATTGTGTTTTACACCGTCAAGCGTCATCGTGCTGTTGAAGACAAACAGACAAAAAATGGTTTTGCCGGTGGAAATCTCCATTAAATAATGCTTCATATAATCAAAACACATAAGAAATGAGATCATATTTTCTTTTTTTTATTATATTGACCCTTACGAGCTGGACCTATGCACAGGGACCTGGCTCAATTGATAATATACAAGTCTCTCAAAGA
>PWKN01000028.1 GCA_003559735.1 Bacteroidales bacterium
AGTGTCAGAAATGCAGGACTGGTTTACCAGTGTGATGACATATTACTACCAGACTGATTATTATTATGATGCATCAGGAAATGAAACAGAAAATATAAGATACAGCTGGGACAAAGATGCCGGTGAATGGTTCCCTGATACCAGGAATACCAGGAGCTACAACGATGATGGCCTTTTGGCCACGTCTACGCGATACAAATGGGATGATGATGCAGATGACTGGATGGGCAACTGGAAATATGAGTACACCTACAACGAAGATGGAGAGGTGATCATACAGATCAGTTACGACTGGGATGAAACAGAAATGGAATGGGTGCCCGATTATAAATCTGAGATTAGTTATGATGATGGATATCTACATATATCGATAGTTTACTACTGGGATGAAGCAGAAATGGAATGGGTGCCGCAATACAAAGACGAGATGACCTACAATGAAAACAGTACGTTTTGGGTATGGACAGAGTATTTTTGGGACACCGGTGAAATGGAATGGATACCGGAATGGAAAGACGAAGTCACATACGATACTGACGGAAACATGACCATGTGGTTGACCTTTATCTGGGATGAAGATGCAAACGATTGGTTTGCAAGATATAAAGACACCTATTCCTATGATGATAAAGGGAATGTGACGTCATCAACCTATTTTGATTGGGACGATGACATTGACGACTGGATTGGCTTGTATCATTATACGGCAACCTACGATGAGCACGGCAACTTAACTGAATCAATCCATTATGATTGGGATGAAAGTGCAGATGATTGGGTTAAAACGGACAAAACTGTGCACTATTATTCTCAGCTTGATTCTGATCCGGATCCCACCGTTATCCAACCCGTTGCAGAAAAAGTGCTTGAAATATATCCCAATCCTGTCGCCGATCATCTGACGATCAGCGGCATAGGAGAAAACGCGATCATCTATATTTTTGATGTCAGCGGACGAATGGTCTTGTCAAAACATGTGGGGTCGACCGGGGCAACATTCAATGTGGCTCATTTGCAAAATGGTGTATACATCGTTACTGTTACAGAAGGAGGCACCCGGAAGGCTGCACGGTTTGTGAAACGGTGAGTTCAGCATTGCAAACGAATACCTGGCCCTGCTCAATGGCAAATGACAGATAGGTCAGGTACGTTTATCAAAATGCCCGGCAAGCTATGCCGGGCATTTTTCAATTGCACCTTCATATTCCGCTCAGTCGTCGTGTTTTCTTCCACCAATGTTTTTGTATGCAGGCCTGATGATCCTTTTTGAAGCAAAGTTCAGCTCCTCCAGTCTGTGGGCGCACCATCCCGCGATCCGTGCCATAGCAAAGAGCGGTGTATACAGTTCTTTCCTGATCCCGATCAGATGATAAACAAAACCCGAATAGAAGTCAACATTGGCAGACACCACCTTATCGCTCTTGCCACCCTTAAAGTCAAGAAACACCTGCGGCGCCAACCTTTCAACAGTATCGTAGAGTACAAATTCATCATGGCGCCCTTTTTCGATGGCAAGTTCCCTGGCTTTTTCCTTCAAAACCACGGCCCTGGGGTCGGACAGAGTGTATATTGCATGCCCAATACCATAGATCTTCCCTGATCTGTCGAATGCTTTTTTCTGCAATATCTTCAAAAGGTACGCCTCAACTTCTTTTTCATTATCCCATTGTTTCACATTCTTCTTTATATCCGTCATCATCTCAAGGATTTTCAGAACAGCGCCCCCGTGCAATGGTCCCTTTAATGAAGCCATAGCGCCTGAAACGGCAGAATAGATGTCAGTCCCGGTAGAGCTCGTTACCCTGATGGTGAAGGTTGAGTTATTTCCACCACCGTGTTCTGCGTGTAAAATCATGGCCATATCGATCAGGTCGGTTTCCAGGCGCGAGTATTTCCCTTTGCCCTTGAGCATATACAGGAAGTTCTCTGCCGTACTCATATTGGATTGAGGGTGCCTGATGGACAATGTTCTTCTTTGGTGGGCATGCCTCACAGTGTGATATGCATACGCTGTGATCACGGGAAACCGGGTAATCAGGTCAAGTGCTTGTCGCACGTGGTTCTGGTGATCGGTATCTTCCGCTTTCTCATCAAAATTATACATGACCAGCACCGAACGGGCAAGCATGTTCATCACATTGAGCCCTTTGAGCGAAATGATCCTGCTGGTGAACTGTTCAGGCAGGTCTCTCTGGCGAGCCAGGTATGAGGAGAAACATTCCGACTCGTCCCTGCCAGGCAGGCAGCCGGAAAGCAACAGATATACCGTTTCGTCAAACCCATGCCTGGATTCCTGCTGGAAACCTTTGATGAGTTTTTTAATTTCAATGCCTCTGTAATAAAGTTGTCCGTCGACAGGAGTTATCTTATCCCCTTCTTTTTCATAGCCAACCACCTCCCCGATTTTGGTAAGGCCAACCAATACGCCTGAATGGTCTTTGTTTCTAAGACCCCTTTTCACCTGGTACTTGTCAAACAATGACGGGTCGATCTGGCATGAATCATATACCTTATCAGAGAAAGAGTGTAAAAGTTTTTCCTGTTTCATATCTCTATAGTTTATTGATCATTTCGGTAGCAAATTCGGATGTTTTTAACAGGGTTGCCCCCTCGGTCAGGCGGTGAAAGTCGTAAGTCACCTTTTTCTGCGCGATTGTTTTTTCCAGGACATCATATATCAGGTTGGTCACTTCCGTCCAGCCAATATATTCAAACATCAGGGCGCCGGAAAGTATAAGGGAACCAGGGTTCACCCGGTCCAGTCCGGCATACTTTGGTGCAGTACCATGGGTGGCCTCAAATATGGCATGTCCGCTACTGAAGTTAATATTTGCCCCCGGGGCAATACCAATGCCACCAACAATGGCTGCAAGCGTATCACTGATATAATCGCCGTTGAGGTTCATGGTGGCGATCACAGAGAACTCGTCAGAACGGGTAAGTATCTGTTGCAGAAAAGCATCAGCGATAACGTCCTTGATGATGATTTCCCTGCCCGTTACCGGATTTTTCATCTTGCACCACGGACCGCCTTCCCATTCAGCAGCGTTATATTCTTTCCTGGCCAGTGCATATCCCCAGTCACGGAAGGCACCTTCGGTATATTTCATTATGTTTCCTTTGTGTACAAAGGTGACAGAGGGCAGGTCCTTTTTGACCGCATATTCGATGGCTGCCCTCACAAGCCGTTCGGTACCCTCTTTTGAGATTGGCTTGATGCCGACCGACGACGTATCCGGGAAACGGATCGTGTCAACACCCATGTCTTCCTGCAGAAAGCGCAACACCTTATTTGCTTCTTTTGTTCCGCTCATCCATTCCACACCTGCGTAAATGTCCTCGGTATTCTCCCTGAAAATGGTCATATTTGTAGCTCCCGGATTTTTTACTGGTGAGGGGACACCCTTAAACCATCGTACCGGTCTCAAACACACATACAGGTCGAGCAATTGCCTGAGCGCGACATTCAATGAACGAATACCTCCCCCAACCGGGGTGGTTAAGGGACCTTTTATTCCGACAAGACATTCCCTGAACGTGCTGATGGTCTCTTCCGGCAGCCAGTTGCCTGTCTGTCTGAATGCCTTTTCCCCTGCCAGCACTTCCTTCCACTGAACCTGTCTTTGTCCGCCATAGGCTTTTTCAACACAAGCATCAAATACACGTTTTGATGCACGCCAGATATCCGGACCGGTTCCGTCGCCCTCAATATAAGGGATCAGCGGACAACCGGAAACAATTAATCTGCCGTTTTCGATTCTGATCTTCTCTCCTTTCAACATACGCATTTATTTTAATACATGATTCAGGCACAGTTAATCTTCAGCTCAATGGTCAGGGATTGAGCCTGTATTTTGTTACCTCCATGATCAGTTGTTTGTGACTGACTGAACGGTGTGGTACCCTTGTTTACCTAAAGGCAGTATCACCGCAGTATTGCGGACTACTTTGGTTTGATGTTTTTTGCGATCAGGTTCAGTGCACTGCCTGCCCAAAACCATTTGATCTGCTGATGGTTGTAATGATGGTTGGCAAAGAACCACTCCGTTTTTCCATCGTTATGGGTCAATACAACCTTTAAGGGATTCCCAGGCGAAAACCCAGACAGTCCGGCAACATCTACCCTATCGTCTTCCCGGATAAGATCATAATGAGCAGGATCATCAAATACAAGGGCCAGTATGCCCTGTTTTTTCAGGTTTGTTTCATGGATCCTTGCAAAAGATTTTGCCAGCACCACTGCCACCCCAAGGTGCCTGGGCTGCATGGCAGCATGCTCGCGTGAAGAGCCCTCGCCATAGTTGTCTTCTGCCACCACTATTGAAGAAACACCCACTTTTTTATATTGCCTGGCAACCTCCGGCACCTGTTCATAATGACCTGTTAAGGCGTTCCTTGTTATCCCTTTTTTATCATAAAACGCATTGGTGGCACCTGTTAGCAGGTTGTCCGATATATTGTCAAGGTGCCCCCTGAACTTCAACCACGGTCCGGCCATCGATATATGGTCGGTGGTACATTTCCCTTTCGTTTTGATCAACAGATACATGCCGGTGAAATCTGCCTCTTTTGCCGGATCAAAGGGTTTAAGCAACTGCAGGCGATCAGAATCGGGGTTGATCTGAATGTTTACATGTTCACCATCGGCAGCAGGCTTGATACAGTTGGCCGTACTCTTTTCAAATCCTTTTTCAGGAAGTTCCTTTCCCGTTGGTTCCTGGAGCATTACCTTGTCTCCTGATTGATTCAGAAGGGGATCAGTAAGGGGATTAAATGTTATGCTGCCAGCAATTGTCATTGCCGTTACCATCTCGGGCGAGGCAACAAATGCATGGGTATTTGGATTGCCATCATTCCTTCCCGCAAAGTTCCGGTTAAATGAAGTGACAATGGTATTATTTCCGGCTGTATCCCTGCCCGACCTTTTCCATTGTCCGATGCATGGGCCGCACGCATTGGCCATTACCACCCCACCCATCTTTTCAAATACCTGTAACAAACCATCACGTTCAGCAGTCAGGCGGATCTGTTCAGATCCCCGGGTGATGATAAAATCCGCAGACACCTTCAGGTTTTTTGCCTCCACCTGGCGGGCAATCGATGCAGCCCTTGTAAGGTCCTCGTAGGACGAATTGGTGCACGAACCGATCAGTCCGGCATCCAGTTTTTCCGGAAACTTGTTCTCTTTCACATATCGAGAGAACTCCGATACCGGATATGCGGCATCCGGGGTGAACGGACCATTGATGTGGGGTTCGAGCGTCGACAGATCGATGGTAATTACACGGTCATAATACTGCTCGGGATGCTGTACCACTTCAGGATCGGCATTCAGGTAATCTGCCGCCTGATCAGCCATATCTGCCACCAGGTTTCTGCCGGTGACCGTTAAGAACTTCTTCATGGTATCATCATACCCAAACAGCGCACTTGTAGCCCCCACCTCAGCAACCATATTGCAAATGGTAGCTTTCCCCGTACAGGAAATGGTTTGTGCACCCGCTCCGAAGAACTCAATGACTGCATTAGCTCCCCCCTTCACTGTCAGAATGCCTGCCAGTTTCAAAATCACATCCTTTGCCGACACCCAGCCATTCATACGGCCAGTGAGCCGTACCCCGATCAGCTTTGGCATTTTCAGTTCCCAGGGCATTCCGGCCATCACATCAACAGCATCAGCACCACCAACGCCCACCGCAATCATACCTAATCCGCCGGCATTCACAGTATGTGAATCTGTTCCAATGATCATACCCCCTGGAAAAGCATATTTTTCAAGCACGACCTGGTGTATGATCCCTGTCCCGGGTTCCCAGAAGTCAATCCCATATTTGCTTGCCGCAGACCGCAAAAAATCGAACACCTCTTTGTTTTGAACAAGGGCTTGCTTCATGTCGCCGGCAGCCCCGGTATCTACCAGGATAAGATGGTCGCAATGGATGCTTGCCGGAACGGCTGTTCTCCTTTTACCGGCATTGATAAACTGCAGTATGGCCATTTGTGCCGTGGCATCCTGCATAGCCAGCCTGTCAGGTTTGAAAAAAACATAATCCGCTCCCCTCTCCTGTCCACCCTCAAAACGATTACCATGCATATGGGCATACAATATCTTCTCTGTCAGGGTCATTGGCCTGTTCAAATAAGACTTCGCTTTATCTGTTCTGCGCTTTAAGTTATTGTAAATACCCTGCAGCCTGTCTTCGCTCATATTTATCGCAATTAATTATTTCGAATACAAAGGTAGCAAAATATTCCGAAGTTGGAATCAGGTGATTGTAGGGTACTCAGCTACTGCAGGTTAAATGAGGTTGGCAGAATTAACTGTTTTTTCTTCTCATTGACTGCCATTTTGCGTAAGTCAGTGACCGCCAAAGCCATTCAAACGGCCCAAACCTGTAATGTTTCAGCCAGTAATGGCTCCATATGAGCTGAACAATGTAAATCGCAATGGTCAGTATGATCCCCTGCCAGTAGTTGATCTGTCCGTAGAGCCCAAGACCGTAAGAAAACATTATCGTCGTACAGATGATCGATTGCGTCAGGTAATTGGTAAAAGCCATTCTTCCTACATTACAGACCGCATTGCCTATTTTCCTGAAAACACCTTTATGGTACATCATGGCAAGCAAATACACATACACGAACATCAATGCGGGTCCGCCGATCAGTGAACTGGTCAGCAAGATCACCGTATCCCAGCCGGGGATCATATGATCAGCTGTTTGTGAGACGTAGGTGTATAGTGCATTGAGTACGATGCCCAGTGGCAAACACCAGTAAAACAGCTTTTTAGTCCTCTTTAATGTATCAGGGATATCCCTGAACAAATTTTTTCTGCCGGCATACAATCCAAGCAAAAACAACGACACCACATTGGGAAAGGCAAACAGGATACCGTTCCATATATGGAGGTAATCTGTCAGCCTTATCCTCACTATCTCGGAAAAGCTGCCAGTGGCATACACAACCAGTGCCTTATCTATGAATTCCTGCACATATCTGTTTTGCTCGGAAAACCCACGTTCTATCTGGTCAGCCACCTCTGGAATTTGCATTCCCAGATTGAGGAAAACAACCATCAGTGTAATTATCAGACTGGGCAACAGGATAAAGATCACTGCCCATATAATGATCGTCTTATCAGACCGCTTATAAAACCATGTCATGACAAACCCAAACAAAGCATAAAAAACCAGGATATCAGAATGCCACAGGAAAACAACATGCAGCACACCAAACAACAGGAGATAAAGCAAGCGCATGCGGTACCGGAACATAACGGGACGTATTGTATCGCCTGCTTTTTGCATAAAAATATAAAACCCGATACCAAACAGCATGGAAAAAAGCGGGTAGAACTTCCCTTCAAAAAAGAACTGAATGAACAGCCTGGCAATATTGTTGGCGGTGTCATCAAACAATACATTATCGCCCATCTGGGCGAACAAGGGTGCATTATACCACGACATGTTCACAATGAGAATGCCAAAAATGGCGAAACCCCTTAAAAAGTCGAGTATCACCATACGTTCGCTGGTTCGTGTTGGTTCAATTGAATTTGTTGTCATAACTGATATGAATAAATTGAGTTAAGCTGCATGTGCATGGAGGAATAAATTTTCGTCCAAAAATAATCAAAAATTCATATATTTATGCTGTCTAATGTAAAAACGATTTATTATGAAGAATTTTTTTTTATTCTCAGCTTAAGTTTATTGCTGGCTGTATCTTGTGAATTACTCGATGACGACGCTGGCGATGTTGACAACGACCATACATATGGTGTTCTTACAGATATTGATGGGAATCAATACAAAACGATTGCCATAGGCGAACAGGTTTGGATGGCTGAAAATCTCTGTTCGCTGTATCCGTGATGGTAGATAAAAAAACCGCATTTTCAGGGAAAATAAACATTAACTTTGCTGAAGGAAATGTTTATGATGTGGTTCGCTTTGTAAGCGATAACCATAAATACTGTTTATGAGACAGACCCGGCAATGAAAACCATATATCAGTTTCCTGATATCCCTGAAATGCGTCACCTTACCGTGATTGTGGAAAATCGTGGAAGAAAACTGCGGACAAAGATAGAGGGAAGATGTTCGCCAAAACTTTGGCTATGGACAAAGTGGTATTTTGCGGCTTTTAGCCAGATGCATCCGTTGGCCGAAGAGCCTGATGGCAATCTGTACTCTCTCTACCTCCCTCCTATACCCAGCCAGGCACATGCAAGGACCTTTACATCCACCCTCTCGTCCCATATTTTCAAAAGACCCCTTCCCATTGCTGCAACCATTGGTGTATCAGAAGATTGTCAGTATCACTGTGTCCATTGCAGCGCTGCGGGCAGGTCAAGATCAAGACCCGTCCTTTCTATTGAGCAGCTAAAAAAAGTTATCCGGGAATGTCTCGACCTTGGTGTGGCCAACATCACATTTACCGGCGGAGAACCATTATTGCAAAAGGAGCTCGAAGAATGCGTGGCTTTGGTGCCCGGCAGACTCGCTACTTCCCAGGTCTTCACCAATGCGCTGGAATTAACGGAATCAAGGGCAAGGTCTTTGAAAGAGGCAGGACTACATGCTGTACAGATCAGTCTTGATTCGCCGGTTGCCCATGAGCATAATCAACTACGCGGACACCCAAATGCATTCCGGGCAGTGCAGGAAGGCATACGGAATGCCTTGCAGGCCGGACTGTATGTCGGCATTTCTACATATGCAACAAAAAAAACGGCACACGATCACCGGTTGTTGCAGATCGCCAGATTGTGTTCGGAGTGGGGAGTACATGAAATCACTGTATTCGACGCCATTAATACCGGGCGCATGAAGGAACAAAATGGCCAACTCCTGGATATGGCCGCACGCAAGGTTTTGCTGACCGACAGCAAAGCCATAAACCGTAAATTCAGGGGAAAAATGCGTGTTGCAACACAAAGCTGGACCAATAGCGGAAAAGGTTTTGCCAGGATGATCGGCTGTCTCGCCGGCCATATGCAGATCCACATCACATCACAGGGAGATATTACCCCTTGTGATTTTACCCCGCTATCTTTTGGCAACGTAACAACGCAAAGCGTGAGAGAGCTGTGGCAAAAGCTGGTAACGCACCCTGCATACAGCAAACACACCACATACTGCAGGATGCAGGATCCGGAATTTAGAAAAGCCTACATCGAACATATTCCCGAAGGGAGCGATCTGCCTTTTTACATCCACGAGCCTTAAATTCATCAGGAGGTATCGATATTCATACCTTGACTAAACGATGCCACAGAAAGCCAAGCAATTGATAACATTATCTTAAACTTGGTTATTTATTTCAATGCTTAGTTCTTCCACCACTGCATGATATTTCTCCAGCAGTTCCTTTTCATTGTCAGCGCCCAGGTAAATATCGGCCAGCACATAACTATAGCTGTCTGTATGATGTTCATCCATATCGTTAAGATGCATGCCTTCATTGACATTAACCCTGGCGATCAGGCCGGGAAAGTGCTTTTCCAAAGCATCTGTTTTTTGCCTATCCGGTGCCTTTTTAACCACTCCCGGTTCAAAAGCCCTGAGCATGAAATGTCCGGCCAACCTGTATTCACCCTCATACTTCAGGGGTTTGGGTCTTTTTCCCAGAGCCAGATTAGTTATCACATGATGATGGGAAATACCGTGCACTTTTTCAAACATATAGGCATGTGATTGCGACATACGTGGGTTTACCTCAAGCAGATATATGTCATTTGTCTCCTCATCGTAAAAGTATTCAATATTAAAAGCACAATAGTTTAGTCCGATTTGTTCTATCACCCTCCTGGAAAGTTCTGCCATTCGGTACTGAACTTCATAAGGGAAAGTGGAGGGGTATTTATAGCGGGCAAGAGAAGGGCAGTCCTTTTCCTTGATCGTATCTACAATACCATATATGATAACCTCATCATCATATACATATCCTTCAACAGTTCCCTGGAGTCCACCAATTTGTGTTTCTGCAAACATGGTCTTATTCATAGGGGAGAGCTTATCCGGCACATTGTATTTTTTGAGAAGCTCACAAAAGGGTTCCGTAAAATACCCAATGTTCTCTTTAACCTCTGCTATGGCTTTACGGAAGGAATCTTCATCGGTTATCTGGTATGCCAGGTAAGAGTGATATGATTTAACCGGTTTGATCCAGAAGGGTGGTTTAAAGTCAATCTTTTGCCATGCCTTTTTGTCATTCGGGTCAAAAGCTTTGAATGAAGGGATAGCCCCGGGGACCACCTTCTTTTGTTCCAGGCGGCCCCAGTACTTATGCTCACATTTCAGAACACTTTCAATTGATGGACCGTGAAGATTATATTTTTTCGCGATCACAGGCATCATAAGGGAAGCCGGGAAGTCAAAATAAGTGATCACGGCATCAATGGTGCCGGCTTGATCAATTCTTTTATCTGCGGTTTTAATGAGATCATCAATAGAGATCTGATCCACCCCTCGCATTTCTTCAAATTTTACTGCCGGTAAGAATCTGCAATAATCGGCTTCGGGCAGATGATTCAGCATCGAAAGGTTGAACTCATCAAGGCCAATTACAAAAACATTTTTTTTGTCACGTTTCATATTGCTCATTATTCTGATAATCATTCCGGATTTTTACAACATATCCCTGGGTATTTTTTCATCATATGACTGGCTGAAAACCCTGACGTCACCTTCATAGGCATCCAGGGTAGCACGGATAACAAATTTTGTACGTGAAGAGGTGAGTACCGTATGTGTAATTGTTTTGATTACCCAGTCATCCCGGCAGAAAGTTCGGATTCCCCTTACTTCACCTCTTACCGTATCGTAATTGTTATTAGCGTAGGAATACCATTCGGTAACATTTCTTCCGATTTCCAGGTTAATGTCATCCAGGCGGTATTTGGGATCGTCGTTTTTTACCTTCAGACGCACTACATTATTGGCCAGGTTATGTTTCACTGACCATTCTCTGGTGGGAGGTGCGATCAACGTGGTACTCAGTTCATCCATCGGCGATGGTTTTTCAAGAGGTTTCTGCGATGTATCCTTTCCCCTTAGTTTTCTTATGGGCAAACAAATAGCGCTCTCGGAGGGGTACAGGGTAAGTCTGGCCGCCTCTGGTGAAGGCCACACCAATGGCCAGTATGATGTTGATACAGATATCCTGATTTGATGACCGGCCGGAAAACGCTGTGCAATATAGTTCATGAAAACGCTTACCAGGTATGACTTTTCGGGGATTAATTCAGAAGGCTCTTCATGGCTGTCCCTGTGGCAAAGATTTAATACGCCATAGGTCACCCTTGTTGCTCTGCCATCAGGTGCCACATCTGATATACGGGCAGCTACCATGGCAATTCGTTTGTCAGAGCTTATTTTCAGTCTCAGAACAGGGCGTCCCATTATTTCATAATCTTCTGCAAGTACTTCACTGTTCAATACCAGGGACCCACCGTCTTCTTCTCTTTGATCTTTAGGAAGATCAGTAGTCTCAGAATATGAGCACCATTTCCCTGCAAATAGTCCGACACTCAGTGGACTTTGAATATGCACGGTTTTTTCTTCCACCGGAGGTTGTTCCTGATGGCCTATCCTGAATGTGTCTAGCGGGTATTCTTTTTGTTCAATATTTGATGACGGCCAAACTTGTTCATCAACCCACCTGCCCGGACGTTTTGATGACAACGGAGAAACTGAGTCCAACACATAGGTCCTGAGCATTGGCTCTTCCTTTACCCCGTTATCAATCCCCTTAAGCCACTGATCCCACCACTGCGTTGCTTTTTTCAGAAAGTCAATGGGTGGTCCGGGACCACCCATGTGGGGATATTTATGGCCATATGCGCCCACAATGCCACTACAGGGCACCTTTAAGTTTTCAAGCAGCTTGAAAACAGTATTGGAATAACCGTCAGCCCAACCGCTGACCGCCATAACCGGACATTTAATTGATGTATAATCTTCACATACGGATCCATGTTTCCAATAATCGTCGCGGCGCTGGTGCTGCAACCACTTTTTTAGCCAAAGTCCGCTTCCTTTCAACCTTTCCAGCCACATTGACCGCCATTTTTCACCAACAATGGCAGGATCTGGAGGGGCACTGTTATTTGCAAACATCACGGAAGCCCATGACAGGTTGTCAGACAGCAGACATCCCCCCATGTAATGCACATCATCATTGTACCTGTCATCAGAAGAGGCTACAGAGATGACTGCCTTTAACTCCGGGGGTTGCATCATGGCAATTTGCAACCCGTTAAATCCACCCCAGGATATACCAATCATACCCACTTGTCCGTTGCACCACGGTTGTGAGGCAATCCACCTGATCACTTCCACTCCATCATTCAATTCCTGCTGCAGGTACTCATCACGCAGTATCCCTTCAGAATCACCGCTTCCGCGTAAATCTACCCGTACACTTGCATAACCATTTTTTGCAAAATAAGAATGCAATTGATGATCGTTTACGGCTTTCATGTCACGCTTCCGGTAGGGTATATATTCCAGTATCCCCGGAACAGGCTCCTCATCAGCATAGTTGGGTATCCACATTTTTGCTGCTAACCTAACTCCATCGAGCATAGGTATATATGTATGTTCAATCACGCTGTATGAGTTCATAACCTTACCGTTTCATTGGGTTCAAAATGATGTCAGGCACCAAAGTAAATTGTTGCAGCAGATTATTCATTTATTGTAACTTTTGGTTTAACAATGGAAACACTATGCCAAAAAACCGGGAAAAGATGAAGATGCGTGGCTATGCTTGTGCTGGCAGGACATAGAAAGCATTACATCTGAAACAAAAACCAGATAAATAACAGTTTGGGCATCTAACTCAACAGCAATGTAGAAAATCAACCACTTACATACCGCACATGCACTTCAGGGTGACAAAGAAAAGGCAATGGCCGCAGGTTGCAATGAATACCTTACCAAGCCCGTAAAATATACCGAGTTAAGGAAGATCATCAACAAATACCTTAACAGTTGAGCAGCAAGTAAAAGTGAAGGTCATTTACGAAGCAATGGTATCCAAAGATGCAACAGTAACCCACTTTTGCACACAGTTCACCGCCTTCGCAAAAGGACAGAATGATGCGTATGGTTAATATCCAGCCTGTAAGCCGTTCTCGTTTTATTTTTATCCGGTAATAGCAGATTACCATCAAAATAGAGGTTCCACTCTTCGCTTCTGTTACCTTCGAGATACAGAACATTCTGATGTACGGTTTCTGTCCTGTTGTCGATAGTAAACTCAATAACGTTCAAATCTTTACCCACCACAATGGCCTGATCACCGGAAAATCCGTCCCTTTCAAGTTCAATACCAAGTCGATGGTCATCATCGACCAACCAGAATCTTATCCCTACTCCATCCCCAGGCCAGATATGGTAATCTGTTTCACCTTTGTCAAGTCTTGCCCCGTAAGCTATTCGTCCAAACAACGGATCATTTGCAAGGATCACCGAAGCCATGCGTGTAACTGCACCCATACCCAGGTTCTGTTCACCATCATAGCGCCATGGTCCACGATCCTCATTCTTAAGTATCCATGCCCTGCCGTGTTTTTCAGTCATGAATGCCCATCCCATCGCACCATCATTTTCCGGTCCGGAATACCAAAATCCGTGTTCAGTTTCAGGAGGGCCACTGTTTATAAGTGCGAAAGAACTAAGATAGCTTGCATAACCAAGTTGTAACCAGTCGTGCGGATCCCTGGCAAACCGGAGACCGTAATCCAGTATAGACCATCCGCCCATCCTGGCCATATAACTCAGACTGTGATCAGATCCCAGCAGGTAATATTTAGGTTGGAGCCACCCTCTTACGGCCAGTCCAGCCAAATGTTGCCTTCCCATAAATTCAAGCGCATCAGCTTTTTCCACATTGCTGTGTGAATACCATTTATCCTCATTTATATCATACCAAATACTGTCACGGTCTTTCATCTCATTTTCTGCCCCATACCGTGCAAGGGCGTACGATGATTCAAATGCTGTCCGGTCGGTCGGGTATTCAGATCGATAGGGAAAGGGATCGTCATAGATAAAGTACTTTGCTTTTTTTTCCCATTCATGCCTCAGCCACAAGGCTTCCTCCATCCAGCCCTTATTCTCAAGAAGTATAATTATTTCAGGTATAAGCATTTCATTGTAATGGCCCCATTTGTATATGTAATACCAGGGATAGATCTGGTATGGATACTCAAAATATGCGCGTATTGTGTGCCACATCCTTTCAAAATATCCGCCAGCGTCAAGGTATGATACCTTTTCCGGATAGCGGGCAGCTATCTGGTACATATGGAAATAAAGCATGAAAAGGTGCGGGTAATCGTATGTTCTCCAAATTTTCATCCTGTCCAGTCGCCGGTTCTCTATCTGAGCTCGTTTCATTGTATCCCTTGCTACTTTAAAATTTGGCACTCCATAAATGCCGTATGGATAGGGTTTCTCCTGGTCGGTTCGCTGCAAACCGCCCCAAACATAATGTTCAATATGATATTCAATGGCCTCTATCTGTTCCCGGACAGGGAACAGTGCGTTAACGGAGGCCAGATAGGGTGCTATTCCCAATACAGGGTCATCACAGGCCACCATATACCCCCACCAGCCATCATAACCATCGGTATTATCCGGACCCCTGAGCACACCGTTTTTCATATCCCATATCGAGAACAGGCCGTCATACCAGAGATCAGGATTGCGATGCTGCTGATTATTGACAATAAATTCGTTGCGTTTTTCAAGAAGTGTTTTTATTGGTTCTGTCAGGAAGAATTCAAGATAGGTCTTCCTCCCACCGTCGAAGTATACTGTAAGCATATTTTCACCCAGTTTTTCAAACCTTACATTGTATACATGATGTCCAGGCAGGTTTTCGCCAAAATATTCAATAGTGGTCTGGCCGGGAAATTCGGCGATCACAGAATCAATGACGCATCGGGTACGCAACGAAAACCTTGCATCCAGTCCTTTGGGAACAGTCATCCCCGGAACAACGCGGAAGTCAATCAGGCCGTTTTCATACAAAATATCTCTCAGCTCATCATAGCTTTGAGCCCATTGCAGCAAAAAACCAAAGCTCAGCCTGTCATTTTCGCTGCCCATTGGACCGAGTTCCGAATATGTATGTTCCTGTCTCCATGTCCCCTGCACCTGTTGCTTGCCACTAAAACCTGAATGCACAAAAGCCCTCATGGTGTTTTGCTGTGAAGTGGAGTATTCCAGCCACGTTCCCGGTTTTACAGTCAGGATCAGATATGGAGGATTTCCGCTCCGTTTTACAAACAATACAAATGAACCATCGCCAGAAATGTTTTCATGCTTAAGAAAGCCTCCTTCAAAGAGGTCTGTTTGTGATGGCCCAGATGCCCTGCTCCAGGGAAAACCAATAAAAAAATCGCCTATGTCAATAGTGTAAGACATTCTGTTTTCAAGAACTATATCCCATTCAAGAACCTTTCCATTAATTGTAAACACCTGGTCCATTGAAAACGGCATCCCCTCCTTGTAATCTGTAATTATGAGTCCATTCTCAAACGCATCAATACTTCGGGCAAAGCTCGCTTCATGTTCAGGCGGCCTGTATAGTGGAGTCATACGCCTGAACACTTGCTGCCATTCTCCCTGGTTGATCCTGAAGCGTACGTCGGCATCAAGCCTTCCTGACAGGACATTTGCCAAATACTTATCCTGTTTGCTGTTCAAATTGTTGATGCCAAGGTAATCGTAGCCGAGTCTCCAGTACTCATTTGAAATTATATTATCTTCACTTTCCTTTTTCTGGTCGCAACCAGTCAAAAAGAATAACAGCAAGACAAAAGAAACAGCTCCGGGTGTTTTCATAGCGATAAGGTTTTTCAGGTTACTGGTATGGAAATCTCCATGATGACTTAAAATCTGCAGGGAGTTCCTCATTTTTCAGGACAGCCCTTAACAGCTCCACCGGCATATTGTTCTCTTTCATTACCCTGTCATGAAACTCCTTTTCATCCATTAAGCCTTGTCCGACGACCTCCTGCCTTAAAGCCATGAACTGTAGTCAACCTACCAAATAAGATATTTGGTATAGCGGGTTTGTTCCCCTGACGTGTCCCCTCACTTCGGCTTCTGCGTTGGCTCTTTCGTGCCCAACCTCATTGACGAGAAAGTCAATGCACTCCTGCGGACTCATTTTGCCCGTCTGGTAATTTAATGTAAATATAATTCTTGCCGCCCTGTGTGATCTCCAGAATAAAAAACCAATCCTGTCTTCAGGAGTCTGCGGAAACCCCATGTCGTAAAGGAGAAATTCCCAGTAAAGCGCCCATCCCTCAAGCCAGAATGGTGTGGAAAACATCCTTCTGTAAGGTTTGTGCCTCTGGTTCATAAAGAACTGAAAATGGTGACCCGGTATTAGCTCATGATGTACAGTAGCCATAGAAAAATGTGGATTATTGCCCCTCATGCTCATAACCTTATCTTCATGAGCCATTGTATGGGTAGGGTATGACATGTGAATGGCTTCACCACCAAGGAAAAACGGTGCATACCTCTGTCTTTCCGGTGAAATCATTAGCATTCGCCAGGTTTCTTTAGCAAGGTCAGGGATTGTGATCAGGTCATTTGACTCCAGGAACCTGATCGCCTCTTCTGCAAGCCGGTTAACCATTTCAGGCTGGTATCCGGGGGGAACATGCTGGTCTTTGACATATTCAAGGGCAGCCCTCCAGTCATCGCCAAACCCAAGCTCATCTGATGCCTTTAACATTTCGGTCCGGCACCAATCGAACTGGCTGTTACCAATATCGATCAGCTCTTCGATGGTATAAGGAATGAATTCAAGAGACAATCGTTTCTCGAGGTCTTCTCTCCCGGCACGCCTGCCGGTTATTCCGCTGCCATCATCCAATGCAGGATCATCAACAAAGAATCCCACGGCAAATTCCTCATAATCAATCAGTAAAGATTTGAGTTCATTAAATGGCTTTTCGGCCCACCAGGTAAATTCCGGTGAATATGCATAGTAGAAGTGGTAGGCCTCTGCCAGGTTTTCCCGCAGACTGGCAATTATTTTAGCGGCCTTTTCTGCCTGCATCCACGAATCAAAAGGATCTTGTGCAGAAAGCACCTTCATTTGATTTGCTACATCGTTTGCTGCCTGATCAAAAATATGGGCAATATGTGCCGGATCCGGTGTCATCCCTCTGCGCCTGTTCCTTATAAACTCATAAAGCTCATCAGCAAAATCAGTTACATAATAAACCTCCCTGAACTCATTCTCCTCCTTTTTCAATATGTAGCGCCTTCTTTCCAGGTTGTTTCTGAATAAGTGATGGTCTGCCTTTGCCTCTGATGTTAAGCCATCGTATTCTATACTGTCAAGGTACCCTTGCCAGTCATCAAAAAGATTTCGCATTCTATCGTAATATTCAAAGCTTTCCCTGATACTGTATTTACGTTGCAAGGCACCAAGATCAGCCTCAAAACGGGCCAATGGCTCATAAAAACTGGCTGGATTGCGATCTGGAATATCAGCATACGAACCGGTGGTCAGCACACCGAAAGTGTTATTTGCATATACATACTCATTTTTAATGCAAAAGCTGAATGCGAGGATAATGGCAAGAATGAAATACATATGCTCAACTGGCCGATTGATCCGGTAAGTGCCCGGATCATTGTCTTTTGTGTTTACAGGCATATCTGGTTGGTTGTTTTCCAGGGTGTTTAATGAAATGTTGAAATGGAGAAAGATCGTCACAAAGGATATGTGTCTGTGGACAACGGCCAAGGTAATCCCTCAGAGCAGTCCGCAGGGAGCATGGCTGTATTACTGTTTCCTTTCCAATAAAAGAACGCGCTCCTTGCCAAAGCGTTCGAGGGCATAATCACCTGTCAATACATGTATGCTTTCTATTTCGTCAGGCGTGATCAGATTATCTATCAGAAAATCAGCATCTTTTAATGAATATAGCTTACCATCCAGATAGAAATAAGCATCTCCGGTTGTTTCCGGCTCAGGATCTGATGATCCCTGATTTAGGGTAAAGCGAACAGGAAGGTTGAACTGAACGCTCACAGGCTCGCCTCGCCGCATACCGGGCTCCCATTGGGGCATCATGGAAACAACACGCCTGGCCTCTTCATCGCAACCGCCTCCAATACCGCGCAATACTTCAACATCGGTAACGCTCCCATCATAACGCACAACGAATGAGACAAAGACGGTGCCCTGGATGCCCTCATCCCTGGCCGTTTCAGGATACCGGAGGAATTCTTGCATGAATGCCATGCGTGCCTGTTCTCCACCCGGAAAACGGGGCGGCTGATCAGCAACAGTAAAGATCACGTCATCAAAAAACCTGTCATCGGCTATTGTCTCATCAGCAAAGTGTTCAGATACAACTGATTCATCCTGTCCCACCGGGTCATCAACAGCGGTGCATGATTGCATAAAAAATACAGCGGCAAAAACCGGGACGGCAAACAACATGCTGAAGATTGCACGTACCCGGAACCCTGAAAAATTTCTGTTCATCATCATGATTCTTTTTTTTATTGGTGGATAATTAAAAGGGGTTATCAAAGGAATTGCAAAACCATTTATGCCCAGGCTCACCAAAAGTTTCTGGTAACTAAGCTTGTCAAACTTCTGATGCAATACATACTGATCAGCTTCATACTCATGATGGTGCTTTATTGCCCTGCGCAAATACCAGACAGCCGGATTAAACCAAAACAGTACACTGATCAATTCAATGAAGATCAGATCAATTGAATGCATTTTCCGGATGTGGCCCTGCTCATGCAGCAAAATCGGGTGCAGTTCTTTTTGGTGAAGCAGTCTTTCGGACACAAATACATAGGAAAAGAAGGAATACGGACTGATATCCTTCTTTAACGGAATCAGTTTGCACCCATTAACACACTTTAATGAAGACCCTGCAATTTGTGAGATCAGATAGATGATGCCCAAAAGCATACGTACCAGAAGTACCAGGGTGATCATCATGGCACCTGATATGATGATCTTTTGCGCACCCAACACCCGGATGACCTCCTGGCGGGTAACCTCAACACCTTCGGATGCACCCACAACCACTTCCGGTAAGATGTTCCCTTGTATGGCAAACGCTGTACTGACCTGATTAACCGGAAAAAATACCAATGCCGGGATCAACAGGGACAATCCCTTGCCCGTAAGAATGAACCACCTTGCCTGCGATGGTGTAACGAAATGCCTGACTGCAACAAGGTGAAACAGCGCGGTAACGACCATGTAGATTGATGCCCAAAATAAATAAGAACTGATGCCATCCATAATTATCAATTATTCATTCGTCAGTTATGATTGCTTGGCTTTGATCTCCTCTTCAATGAACCGCTTGAGCTCTTCCAGTTCTGCAACGGTTATGTCTTTTTCATTTGAAAAAAAAGACACCATCTGCCGGACAGAGTTGCCAAAGTATTTCATTAAGACCCCATTCATCAATAACCTTGTATATGAAGGTTTTGTGACCAAAGGATAATATTCATGTGTTTTTCCGTATGCCTTATGGCCGATAAAACCCTTATCTTCCAGGATCCTGACAATGGTAGATATGGTGGTATAAGCGGGCTTCGGGTCCCGGTATTTTGCCCGGATGTCCTTTATAAAACCAGATTTGATGTCCCACAGGATCTGCATTACCTGCTCTTCAGCTTTTGTCAGTTCTTTCATGGTTTGATGATCGGATTATTAATATTCTGGTCAAAGGTATAACTAATTTTTTAAATATACAACTAATTATTTAGTTTTTTTTAATTGCCTGAGTATGGAACACCGTCAATGATCCACGGTGCGGGTTTGATGCCACGAAGATGATGGTCGAAATACTCCTTCATACGGATGGTATAATCGATCATGTTGGGATATTTCTGCAAGTGATGTGGCTCATCGCGATATTGCAAAAATATGACCTCCTTTCCCGCCCTTCGCATGGCCAGGTAGAGTTCTATTGACTGCTCCCATGGCACGGCTTCGTCTATGTCGCCATGCATGATCAGCATAGGTGTATTGATCTCATGAGCATAAAAAAGCGGGGAGTTTTCAATATAGAGGTACCGTTTATCAAATATGGAGGCCCCCAGCCTGCTCTGCCCTGTTTCATATTGAAACTGCCGTGCCAGACCTGACCCCCAGCGTATGCCGCCATAAGCACTGGTCATGTTCGATACCGGTGCACCAGCTATTGCAGCCTTGAAAATGTCGGTTTGTGTTACCACAAAAGCCGTCTGGTATCCACTCCATGAATGGCCATGCAATCCTATTGCATCAGGATCTGCAATGCCCATGTCAATGATCTTTTGTACTGCCGGTACAAGCGATTTTACTGCCGACATTCCTGGCCGCCCTTCTGCAAAATGGATATCCGGCAAAAAAACCACATAGCCATTGCTGGCATAATAACCAAATCCGGGGCGATGGTTGATCACGGTTTGATTGAACTCATGCAGGCGCTGAGAAAACTTCTCATAAAAATACACAAGCACCGGGTACCGTTTTGACGGATCATAGTCGCCGGGCTTGATCACCACTCCCTGCAGCGGCACGCCATCAGCTGAGTGATAACCGACCAGCTCAGCACTGCCCCAGTTGAACCCATCAAGTTGGGCATGCAGATCAGACAGCCGGACAGGATCCTGGAGGCGATTATTTGCGATCCACAGGTCAGGGAACACATCCTGCGACTCATTTGTAAACACGATTTTATTGCCATCTTCTGACAAGCGGCGCAAGCGAATGTTCTGGCCGGTATCTTTCAACAGGGACACCCCTTCGCGGTTCAGCCTCAATGTGTATACGGCACGAACCTTGGTGTTCTGATGAAAGCCCTCCAAAAAAACCTCATCACGACTGCCAAACAGTCTTTCATCGTCAAGCTTTCGGATGCGTAAAACACATTGGTTTTCGCGCCCCCATCCACCGGTTACATTTCTTGTTTGGCCGGTAGCAATGTTGAACAGCCATACATCATACCTGTCGTACACCAGAACCGACTGCTGATCGTCGAGCCACCCGGCAACACCATAAGAAGGAAGAGTTGAAGGCCTGTCGTGGGTCTCACTGTAGAAAGGCACATCCAGCCCGGCAGTCAGGTTGACGCTCACCCCTGTATCCGTGTTGAAGGCATGCCAGTGCTTGTTTAGAAAATACAATACGTACCGGCCATCCGGCGAAAGCTCAGTGATCCCCTGCATCTCTTCTGCAACAAGCTGCTTTTCGCCGGTATATATATCCATCACATATACATCGCGAAACCATCCCTCCCAGGTAATGCGCTTCTCGTAAGGCCTTGAGCTGCTTATCAACACATGATCGCCGGTTGGTGCCGTATGCAGGTTATGGATCTCTTCACAGGCAAGCGGCACAAGCCTGCCGTCTGCCAAATGGTATACCGACATCAGGTTTTGCCGGCTGAGACGGCTCCAGCTTTCTTTTTCATGGGTTTTTATGAGGGGATCCTTACCGTGCCACACGTCAACAGCTGCTTGCTGCCTCAGTGAGTCAAGCTCCGAATCATATACCTCCTCTTTTTTTTGCTGCGCAGCAAAGCGTTCCGGACGGAATCCGACATATAACCGCTCACCGTCCAGTGTCCACTCCAAACGGTTGTCAAAAGGCAAAAAATACCCTTCAGGAACATCGTTCTGCTCAAGAAGGATGTTTGGCAAAGAAGTTGTACCAGGGTCCCAGAGCTTCAATACAGCGGTTTCAGCCGTGTCTTTTTCCAGGTCTTCGGCACGCATAAACGCCAGCAGGGAACTTTTCCCGTGCCAGGTGAAATTACCAAACTTTGCCGTTCCCAGCGTGTCGAGAACTTGTGGCCTTGCAGACAGTTCATCCAGGGAAAGGCAATACAGTCCGCTTCTGTCATCAACCGTATCTTTACGAATGTACACAAGGGTGTTTGCCAGACTGTCGAGCGAAAAGGAGTGTACAAAATCCAGCTCTCGTACGCGATTATGCGGCAAATCACTTATTACCAGCGTACTGCCGGCTTCTTTCAGTTTTTCATTCTGCTCGCTGGTAAGCAGGGTATCTTCAACAAACACATGATGCACCATGAGAAAGTCTTTGCTTTCACTGAAGCGTGCATACCTGACATCTTCATAAACGGTTTCAGAACCATCAAGCAAATCGATCAAAACCGCATCGTTATTGGGGGTGTTACTTCGGCATGCAGCCTCTGTGCGGGCAAGGGGCGGCCGCCTGTTGAACAATACCCAGCGACCGGTAGCGGAAAATACCGGACGTTCACCCCTTTTTATTTCAAAAGTGGTACGGGCATCCATGTCAGTCACCATTCCAAAACCATCACCCCGGTCAGGCGCTGCAGAATAAGCAACCCACGAACCATCAGCACTAATTTGAACGTCCCCCATGTTGATATGATGAAACCCCATTATGTCCTCAAGGGTCATCGCACGGCGATCTGAAGCATGTGAGAAAAAGGCAAACGCAGAAATAAACAAAGAACAGAGCAATAAATCTCTCATAATCGGATAAATATTGGTTTATAATGAATTAACTATTTGTTTCGTGCAGCTCATTCACACTACAAATATAACCACCCATCCCGTATTATCCATGCTTATCTTCCAGGTCAGGTGCAAGACAATATAAACAACAGGCGAAAAGTACTGGTGATGCTATATCGTGATCAGTACCGGTGTTCCAGGTACCTGATGTGCCAGGCAGCCGACTGCACCTGGACAATATAGGCCAGTGAAATGATGAGTGCGATATCCGACCCCTCAGGTCCGAAAACTGCCATGGCCACGGCCAAAGTCAAAGATCCAGGTCATTTTTTTTAAAAAAATTCTTAAATGCATGTTTAAATTAAATGTATATTTGCGCCCTGATTAACCGGAATCCGGCATGACGCTATCCGCATCATCCGAATGCCACTGACAATTCGTTATTTCTGGAATGTAACCACAATTGCCGTAGTATGCAAAAAATAAAGAATGAAAGAATTGTAGCAGAGAATCTTGCCGACTTATACCAAAAAGCTGCAGACCGTTTCGATACGCTTCCTGCCTTTGCCACGCGGGAAAAAGCCCTTCAATGGAAGCCTGTTTCTTTCCGTGGGTTGTATCACCAGGGATTGGACCTGGCTACCGGACTTATAGACCTTGGCGTTGAGGCGAGGGACCATGTGGGATTGTTCGGTGAAAACCGTTTTGAATGGATTTTATCGGATTATGCAGTACAGTTTTGTGGTGCAGCTGATGTTCCCAGGGGTAGTGATGTATCGGATCATGAGCTGGAATACATTGTAAACCATGCCGGCATAAAAGTTTGTTTCGTCGAAACAGAAACACTGCAAAACAGGCTGCTTCTTCTTAAAGATCGGCTTCCGGATCTCCGGCATATCATTGTGATGGATCCCGATGCCCGGATTGAGGAAGGCGTATTAAAGCTAACGGACATCCAGCTTGCCGGTGCACGGTTACGAAATGAGGGCGACAGGCGTGTATTTGAACGCATTAAGGGCATCAGACCTGATGACCTCTTCACCTTAATATACACTTCCGGCACAACAGGCAAGCCCAAAGGGGTTATGCTTACGCACGCCAACATGATCAGTCAGACCGAAAACCTTCCCGGAATCCACAATCCCAACGACAGGACACTGTCGGTTTTGCCTGTCTGGCATGTGTTTGAAAGGGTGATAGAGATGTACACGATCAGCTTTGGCGGGTGCACCTACTATTCGAACATCAAGAACCTGGGTGAGGATATGGTTCATGTTGAACCTACGTTTATGGCCTCCGCTCCAAGGCTGTGGGAAAAGATCCATGAGAAAATCCTGAAAGGTGTAAAGAGATCTCATCCGGTCAGGCAGGTATTGTTCCATACCGCCTATTTCCTGTCGCGGCAGTACAGGGCTTCTTTGTCCTTTCTCAGCAATAAAACACTGGCAGTAAAAAAGAAGCGGTGGTGGGAACTGATGATATTGTACCCTTTTCACCTGGTACGATGGCTCATTGTGCTGCCCTGGTTTGGGTTCTTTAATGCTGCCGTACTTGAGCGCATCAGGCTAAGCGCTGGCGGGTCACTCGGTGCGACCATTTCAGGAGGCGGTGCCCTGCCCGGTCATATAGACAGGTTTTTTAACTATGTCGGGATACCGGTGCTTGAAGGCTATGGATTGACAGAAACATCACCGGTTATTTCCGTGCGTTCAAAGCATAACCTTGTGGTGGGTACCGTTGGACCCCCTATCCGTGAAACCAGTATAAGGATCGTGGACGTGGATAGCGGAGCGGTTCTGTATCCGAATAAAAACATGCCCCACGATGGACGGTCCTTGCGTGGAGAGATCCAGGTGCGCGGACCACAGCTAATGGCTGGCTATTATAAAGAAGAAGAACTGACAAGCAAAGCGTTCCAGGACGGATGGTTCCGTACCGGTGACCTTGGAATGGTAACACACAATGATTGCCTGAAGATCCTTGGACGTTCCAAAGCCACCATTGTCCTGTCCAGCGGTGAGAATGTTGAACCCGAACCCATTGAAATGCGGCTGCAGCAGAGCCGCTATATCGAACAGTGCATGCTTGTTGGCCAGGATCAGAAGTCACTGGGTGTTTTAATTGTGCCTGAACTGGAGGCTTTCAGGCAAACCAGTTCACCCCCTGCATCGCATCAGGAGTTGGCTCAGAATAAGGAGGCCAACCGGATCATCAGCCAGGAAATACGCAGGCTGATCTCTGCATCAAATGGGTTTAAAAGTTATGAACTCATAAGGGATTTCCGTCTGCTCAACAGGAGTTTCAGGGTCGGTCACGAACTCACCAACCTGTTCAAGGTCAAGCGGCATGTGGTGACAAAAGAGTTTAACGATGTCATTCAGGATCTATTTATAAACGGAACAAGCAAAAACATTTAGTCTTATGGAATTCCCTTCCCAACTTTTATATGCCCAGGACCAGGCCCTGCTTGCCATTATGATCTTTTTGATCATTCTTGGCATGGGATCCAGCCTGACCATAAACGATTTTAAAGCCGTTGCACGCAGTCCAAAGGGCGTTTTAATAGGCTTTCTTTCTCAGTTCGGATTAATGCCCCTGATCGCACTCGGCCTTTCCATTGTACTGGGTCTGCATCCGGCTTTTGCCATTGCCATTATCCTCATTGGCTGTCTTCCCGGTGGGACAACCTCCAACATGTTCGCCTATTTTTCCAGGGGTTCTGTTGCCCTCAGTATTTCCATGACAACTGCTTCAACGGTGGTTGCCCTGTTTATGATGCCCATTTTGCTGAACCTTTATACAGTTCGATTTACGAACCAGATATCTGAGACCATGCGGGCTGCAGGTGCTGAGACAGACTTTGTCATCCCCACGGGGAATATAATCAGTTCCCTTGTTCTGGTTCTGGTACCTGTGGTGATGGGCATGATCCTTAGAAAAAAGTCACCAGGTTGGGCCAAAACCGCCGAGGATACTGCAGGATTTGTGGCCATCATGGTGATCCTGTACCTGATCCTTACCGCATTTGTTCGTCACGGAGGATTATTCCTGCAAACCCCCATCCAGGTGTATATCGCCACCATCGGGATCGGTATGGCCGGCTTCTTTTTTGGATACTGGTTTTCAAGGTTGGTAGGAATGTATCCTTTGTTTCAGCGAGCCATATCGCTTGAAACCGGGATCCAGAACGGCCCGGTTTCGTTTGCAATCATATTGTTGAGTTTTAATGAACCCGTACAAAGCCAGATGCTGTGGCTTGCCATACTGTATTCCACCTTCATTGTCATGTCTTCCTCAGTTATTACGCTCTACTTCAGGCGCAAAGGAAAGTTTGACTGGGATATATACAAAAACACCCAGATTCACAATCGCTTATTTGGCGAAAACTATATAACCAACTATCCGGATGGCTTTTTACCCGCACGTCTGAAAAAGGATCCCAGCCAGGGGACATCCCCCGTGCAACAAAGGGAATGACCCGGTTTCACTTACTGGCACAGCACTTCTTTTCTGATTGGCATTTCTCAGCTACCACCATCATTTCAAAACTTGCGGTGGTGGGTTGGTTATTCCTGCTGAACAGGTATAGCGGAGGGTATTATTGTACCTGTTTTCCGTTCCCGTGTAAATAAATATTTAATAGATTTGCAGCCAACACTTTTTTAAACCTCAAATAATGACCTTATCAATCATGAAAAAAAGAACATTTTGCTTTTTATTATTGCTTGCATCTGTTACCAACGTGACTGCCCGTAACGATGAAGTTATTGCGCTGGCTGAGCCCCAGAGAACGGGTGGCATGCCACTGTTCGAAGCATTGGATAACAGGCAGTCTTTGCGAAGCTTCAGCCAGGAAGCCATAAGTGCACAGGATCTGTCCAACCTTTTATGGGCCGCTTTTGGGATCAACCGCGAAGATGGAAGACGTACGGCCCCTTCTGCCAGGAACTGGCAACACGTTGATATATACCTGATCATGAAAGAGGGGTGGTTTGTATACGAACCCGGTGACCACGCACTGATCAGACTTGGAAATGAGGACTTAAGCGAACACGCTGGTAGTCAGGCATTTGTTCCGACTGCCCCACTCAACCTTGTTTTTGTCTCCGATCATGAGCGAATGACCGGCATCAGTGCAGAACATAAGGATTTCTATTCTGCCACAGATGTTGGTTTCATTTCACAAAATGTATACCTTTTTTGTGCTTCAGAGGGACTGGCTACGGTGGTCAGGGGATTGATAGACAGGGATAAGCTGCATGAAGTGCTGCAACTGCGTCCGTCACAGCAAGTTGTTTTGGGCCAAACCGTTGGCTACCCTGGTGAATAATCGTTGATTCTATTCATATATTCATTCACTTAGTTAATAATATCATGCATCTACATTTTAAGTTGGTTTTTTTTAGCCTGATACTATGTACCGTCACAACCAGCCTTCCTTTATATGGCAATATTTTGTCAGATAACGGTTTGCCGGGGAATGATTATTCGGATCACCAGCAGACAGGTGAACGGTTAAGATCCCTGGTTGATACATACCCCGAACTTTCTGCGCTGACAACCCTGGCCACTACCCAGGGAGGAAAACAGATCCGTTTGCTTACGATTGGCGCAGGCAACACAGACATTCGTCCGGCTATTGCAGTTGTTGGTGGGATTTCTGGTAACCACTTGCTGGGCAGTGAACTGGCTGTGCAATTTGCCGAAAATTTGCTGGCTATGTCGGACCAAAACCGCATAAGGCAATTGCTCGATTCGGTCACGTTTTATGTCTTCCCTGAGATGTCGCCCGATGCCCGCGGACAATATTTTTCTTCGCTGCGCTACGAACGTTTGTACAACAACAACATCATTGTCAGTCACCGTGATCCGGATTCTGGTGCTCCGCCTTTTATGGATTTGAACCAGGATGGGATGATCACCATGATGCGCATCAAGGACCCAACAGGATTATGGATAAAACATCCCGATGATGAACGCATTATGGTAATGGCCCGGAAAGAAAAAGGGGAACAGGGGAAGTACCGTTTATACCGCGAAGGCGTACGTGCCGGCAAACAGGGCTGTTTTAACGCACCTGACAAAAGAGGAGTGGTGTTCGACCGGAATTTTACTTTCAAGTATCCGGCGTTTCAGCCGGGTGCCGGACCCCATGCCGTTTCTGAAGCAGAAACCCGTGCCATTGCAGACTTCCTGTTTCAGTCAGGGAATGTTTTTGCTGTGATCACCTTCGGTGAAGCAAACAACCTGAGCGAACCTTTGAAATACAATGAAGCAGCTGCTTCAGCCCGAATACATACCGGGTGGAAAAATGATGACATCAAGATCAATGAAATGGTAAGCAATCTTTACCAGGATCACCTGGAAAACAATTTGCCCGCGCCGGCTGCGGGACAAGATGGAGACTTTTTTCAATGGGCATATTTCCATTGCGGACGATTCAGCTTTTCAACCCAGGGGTGGACTGTACCGGAAACAGACGCTGAACGACCAGACCCTTACAAAAGTGAAGCATTGAGACTATTGCGATGGGCAGAAGCAAACGATATCCCGGAAGTGTTTGTTCCGTGGGAACCTGTGGACCATCCCGATTTTCCTGATCAGTTGGTGGAGGTGGGAGGCATTAAGCCTTTTGCGTTGAATAATCCGCCATATCATATGGTTGACTCCATCGCCTCCATCCATACAAACTTTATTATTGATCTGGCTGCCATGCGACCTGTTGTATGCATTGTCAACATAGAAAAAGAAAAACTTGACCGCGATCTGCACAGGATCACAGCGCAGATCATCAACAAAGGGAGCTTCCCAACGGCATCCCGGACCGGTGAAATCCTTCGCTGGAAACAGAAAACAGTAATCCGCACTACTTTGGATGACACACAGCAAATGATCAGTGGAAAACCCGTTGAAGTGGCAGGTGTGATCGACGGCCGTTCTGTCATTACGAGAAGCTGGCTCATACACGGGAGCGGAAATGTAAACATACGCGCGGGGGCCGAATCAACAGGCTTCAGTGAAACTACGGTCTCCTTATAAAAGACTGAAATAAATCCGGTCGCTTTGCTCAAAATTTAAATATATTGAATCCAATGAATATTTATAAAACAATACTTTCTGCAATTTCCCTTCTGTTTTTTTTACTGATAACCCCTGTTGGGGCCCAGGTTTCAGATGGACGTCCGGTGGAGAACTTTTTCAAGGCATCGGGATCACCGGTTAATCCCAAGGTGCCTGTAAGCTGGAACCGCTATTATACAAATGAAGGATTGCTCGAAATATACGAACAGCTGGTGGCAGCATATCCAAACCTCGTCACCCTGGAATCGATAGGAAAAAGTTACGACGATCGCGATCTTTGGTTGCTGACTGTCACCAACAGGGACAACAAGCCGCATCACCAAAAACCGGGCTTCTGGATTGACGGGAATATTCACGCCAACGAAATCCAGACTGCAGAGGCTTCAGTGTATACTGCCTGGTACCTTGTTGAAAACTATGGCAATAATGCATTCATCACCGATTTGCTTGATGAGAAGGTTTTTTACATCCTGCCGGTGATGAATCCCGACGGCCGGGATCATTACATGAGTCAGCCCAATACTTTCAATACCCCCCGCAGCGGAACGATGCCGCTGGATGATGATGGTGATGGCATTGCCGGAGAGGATGGTTTTGACGACCTCAATGGTGATGGTCATATTACGCAGATGCGCCGGCGCAATCCCTACGGACAATGGCGTACCGATCCTGATGACCCGCGCCGGATGGTGCCTGCTCCTCCCGGCGAATTTGGTGAATGGGAGTTGCTCGGATGGGAAGGAATTGACCGCGACGGTGATGGAATGCTCAACGAAGATCCGGAAACCGGCCGGTACGACCATAACCGCGACTGGGGCTGGAACTGGCAACCCGATTACGTTCAGCGGGGTGCTTACCTTTATCCGTTTTCATTGCCCGAAACCAGGGCTGTGCGCGATTTTGTGATGGCTCACTCCAACATTGCAGGTTCGATCACCCATCACAATACCGGCGGAATGCTGCTTCGCGGACCGGGTGCACGCGAAGATGCAAGGCTCTACCTTCGGGAAGATGTGCAGGTGTATGACGCACTGGGAAAACTGGGTGAAAAGATCATCCCGGGCTATAATTATCTGGTGTTGTATGAGGACCTCTACACGGTTTATGGTGGTCAGATTGACTGGTTCCATATGATGAGGGGCATTTTTACCTTTACCTCTGAAATGTTTTCACGCTATTATCTTTATAATGAAGACCCTTCCGGGGGATGGGGATGGGGCTTTAATGAAGATTTCTATAGCTTTGACAAGTACCTTTTGTTTGAAGATGCCTTTGTACCGTGGGAAGATTATACCCATCCTCAGTTTGGTGAAATCCAGATAGGAGGCTTTAAAAAGAACTACATCCGCGTAAACCCAGGCTTTCTCCTGGAACAGGAATTGCACCGCCTGATGGCTTTCACCCTGTTCCATGCCCATCATACACCTCACCTGGAGATCGTCGAACTGAGCTCCAGTGATCTGGGTGGCGGACTGCGGGAAGTAATCGCAGTTATTGCCAATACCCGCCTGATACCGACACATGCAGGCATTGACCTGAAAAAAGAGATCGAACGCCCTAATCTGATCACCCTTGACGGTGGAGAAGTGCTTGCGGGGATGATCGTTGAAAACCGCGATCTGAACGTTGTAAAAGAACAAACACATAATCCAGCCGTTCTTGAGGTAAACAACATTCCGGGAATGGGAACGGTTACAGTGAAATGGATCGTGAAAGGCGGACGCAGACTGTCTGTTACCGTCGACAGTGCCAAGGGAGGTGTGGTCAGCAAGGAACTCTGAAAAGCAATGCAAACAAGACAAAAATACTAAATTTGCAATCCCTTAAAAAATAATAGCGCACAGGTGAATTCCCTTTCCAGTATCATTGTAAGACTAAGGTACCTGATCATTATCATGGTGGCAGCCATTACCCTTTTGATGGCCTATTTCATGAAAGATCTTGAAGTGAACCCCGATGCAATGAGTTACCTGATCGAAGAAGATTCATCGGTCAGGCTTTTCAGGCAGATTGCTGATGACTACAAAGGAACGGATCTGATCATTGTGGGACTCGAGGGAGAAGATGTGTTTACCCACGAAATGCTGAATGCAGTTGTCAGGTTAACCGACAGCATTCTCTCAGTTCAGGGAGTAGAACATGCAACAAGCCTTGCAAACGCTACGGACATACGGGATACCGAACACGGACTGGAAATCGGACCCCTGTTGGACAGATACAACATTCCTGAGAATAAAAAATGCCTTGATTCATTAAGGTCGGTCATCAGGTCAAACGATTCATTTGCCGGCAATCTGATCTCCGACGATGGCAGCTCCACAATCGTGATCGCTAAGGTCATGCCCCATTTGAACAGGGTTGAGGTAACAGAGTCCATTATACAAAAAGCTGAAAGCATCCCATTTGAAGGGAATATCTTCTATGGTGGCATGCCTGTGACGCTTTTGGAGCTCAACCGCATCATTATACGTGACATCATTAACATTGTCCCCATAACGTTCATACTGATCTGCTTTGTTTTGTTTGCAGGGTTCAGGAATTTTCGAGGCGTGTTCCTGCCAATGCTTACCGTTGTTGTTGCCACAATATGGATAATGGGTCTTATTTCATTGCTGGGATATAAGGTTACACTGTTAACCAATGCGATTCCCCTTCTGCTGCTCGCAATAGGCAACGACTATGCCATTCACGTGGTTAACGCCGTGGTGGTTGAGCAACAAATAAACCCTTACCGGGCAATGCATCGCGCAATCAGATATATTATGATACCCATTATACTGGCATCCGTTACCACCATGATGGGATTTTTCTCGTTTATTGCCGGATCCAGTCTGATCCTGATCAGGGAGTTTGCCATGTTCTCCATTGCCGGAATATTTTTTACCCTTATCCTTACCCTGTTCTTTTTGCCTGCCGTAATGGCCGTGATGAACAAAAACGGACAAAAACCGGTCAATAAACATAAGCTTGCCTTTGCTGAAGTCATACCGGCGAGAATTTTACGCATATCTCTTCAAAACCAAAAGGTCCTGCTCTTATCCTGGTTGGTGCTGATCTTAATAAGCATTGCCGGGATCACAAGGGTAACACGCAGTGTCGATGTTATCGATTATTTCCAGGAGAGCAGCATTGCAAAGCAGGGAGAATCGATCCTGTCAGAAAAGTTCTATGGCAGCAACCCATTGTACATCAGGTTCAGCGGAGACATGCAATGTCCGGAATTATTAAACAGGATAAGCGACACACAGGCGTATATGCAAGGTTTTTGTTACATTCCAAACAGCTATTCAGTTGCCGACCTTATCAAACAAATCAATTCTGCTCTTGGTGCAGAGGATGGAATACCTGATAAACGGGAAACGATCGTTCAGCTGTATTTTCTGCTTGACGGACAGCCGGTGATGGAGCAGTTTGTCCGTCCCGATTTTCAGCAGGGAATCATACATGGCTTTGTCAATTCCACAGAGCTGAAGGTGCTTGATGAGATCCATGCCAATTTCAATGAATATACAGAACAATATTCTGACGAAAACATAAAAATCGAAGTCACCGGCATCCCCATTTTACTTAAAGAACTTGATGATAAAATTGTCAGGAGCCAGATCCAGAGCCTTGTAATGGCAATTGTATTTGTAATAATTCTGACAAGCCTTTTGATCGGTTCGGTAAGAAAAGGGTTGCTGGCCATTATTCCGGTTGCAGTAACACTGTTCGCAGTTTTTGGGGTGATGGGGATCACGGGCATTCCGATCGACATTGCAACAATGCTTACCGGAAGTGTTACAATCGGGATTGGGATTGATTTTTCAATTCACTTTATCAGCAGATTTGGAGAGGGGCAACGCACGCAACCCGATACCAGGAAAAGCCTGGAAAGGGCCATGCAAACAAGCGGAAAATCAATTTTCATCAGCATGTTATCGATCATAGCCGGAATGACCATGTTTGTTTTTACCAGCCTCGTTCCTACCCAAAGGCTGGGTCTTCTTCTGGCATTTACGATGCTGGTAGCGGGACTGGCAACTTTATCCTTGCTGCCGGTATTATTATACAGGTTTAACAGAGAAAAAATGGACACATGAACCTGGTGCGTTCATATTACAAACAACAATTTGAATCTGTACCAAATGGCATTTTTTCAACCAAAGCATAGCCACCACAAAATATAAGTGCAGTCATGGATAATGATAATATAGCATTTGATGTAATTGTTGCAGGAGCCGGCACTGGCGGGACCATTGCCGCATATTTTGCTGCAAAAAACGGGCTAAATGTATGCCTGATAGACAAAAAGCCCGAAACACTGGAACCTGCAAAAATATGTGGCGATGCTTTGGGAAATGAAATATTTGATATCCTGGGAATTGCACATCCGGCAGAAGAGGAGCTCTCGTGCCATATTAAAGGCATTAAATTGTATTCACCTGACCGGGAAAAGTGTTATGTGATTGTTGACCCAAAAATAACCGGGTACATGATCGACAGATTAAAATTCAGTCAGCGGTTATTGAAAGACGCCATAGGTGCAGGTGTAGTCCGCTTCCTGCCCAATACAAAAGTCCTTGACGTGGTTACTGACGGCGGTACTGTAGTTGGAGTAAAAACAAAGTCTGACCGAGGGGAAGAAATGACCATACACGCAAAAATAGTGATCGATGCCAGTGGGCTCCATTCTCCATTGCGAAAAAAGATAAAAAGTGAGCTCATTGAGAACGATCTTTCAAATGATGATGCCGCATTGTGCTATCGTGAAATAGTAACATTCCCCACAAAAGCCCAAAAAATAAAGGATCCTGACTATTTAACCATTATAATGGATCAAAGCAAAGCACCGGGTGGATACGTCTGGTATTTTCCCAAAAACGAATGCACATTGAACATCGGTATGGGAGGACATATGGATTATGGTGCAAGAGTGAAGGAGCTTTATAAAAGTGAAGTGTTCAGTGTATTTGTCAATACCGATGAAGTGGAGGTACTTTCTTCAGCTGGAGGGGTTGTATCATTAAGACGTCCGCTGTGGTCCTGTGCCGATAACGGGATTATGTTCGTTGGTGATGCAGCCTTTCATGTTGTTCCATTGCACGGAGGGGGGATAGAAACTTCGATGAGGGCAGGATACCATGCAGCGATGACAGCTGTTAAAGCTGTGGAGAACAAGGATTATTCATTAAATACCCTTTGGGAATATAATGTCAGGATCATGAAAGGATTCGGATCTGAATGTGCAGGTCTTGATCTGTTTCGCAAAGCAGTACAATCTTTCTCAAATAACGACTTGAACTTCGTGCTGAAAAAGAACCTGGTTACAGTATCAGAATTATTGGATATGTCAAAGAGAGGGAGTTTTTACCTGTCCTTTGGGAAAATGATGGTCAGGGCCCTCAGGGGAATATCCAGGTTCCGGTTGTTATTAAAGCTGAATTATTTACGCACCCGTATGGCCAGGGTCGTTACGCTTTACCGTAACTTCCCGGAATCAAATGATATTGAACAATTTAAAAGCTGGAAATCTAAAGTACAACAAGAGATTGACAGTACAAGCAGACTGTTCTCAGTCAACAGGTATGGCAATTGATTGCGCAACCGCAGACCGGAATCATTTGGTGCGGTAACACCAGAATAACATTACCGCAGGTTTTGACTACCGTCAGTGAAATAAAAGCAGCACAAATCAGGATCACCAACAGTAAAAAATGAATATAAAAGCGAGTATTGAGATCGCGCGACCTGTAAACAGTATAATGGGTTGCCTTACAATTATCATTGGGTATTTGAATACCCGTTTTGAACCACAGGCTATGGACTTTTCATATTATATGGTGCTGGCCTGTCTCGCATATTTCTTTTTGGGAAGTTCGGGAAACATCATAAATGATATCTATGACTCCCGGATAGACAAGGTAAACAGACCTGGACGTCCGATACCCCGGGGAGATATTTCTGCTGGTCAGGCCTGGTGGCTTTATATCCTTTCATTGGGACTGGGAATCACGCTGGCCATCAATCACGGATTGATCGAAAACATATTGATCATCAATGTTATTCTTGCTGTTTTCTTCGGATTTATCGGGTGGTTCTATGCTGCCTATGCAAAAAAAAGTGGGTTCCCGGGCAATATTATTGTAAGCCTCTCCTATTCCATCGGGTTGCTTTACGGAGCGATTCTAAACGTTTATCCTGTTCCCTGTTACATGTATTTAATTTTCTTTGCATCTTTTTTCCTTTTATTGTCCCGTGAGGTCATAAAAGGGTGTGAAGACATTGAAGGAGATGCACAAGAAGGTGCCAGAACCCTGGCTGTTATCATTGGGGTGAAAAAAGCGGCCCTGGTATCGGTGTGTTTTAATTGTATTGCATTTGTGTTTTTTGTTTTACTGCTCTTTGCTCCGATTATTAATCCCCGCGCATTTTTTATCATGATGATCCTCTGTTCTGCGGTTATAGCCTACGCTTCGGGTTTATCATTGCTGGGCGATCTTGATCGCAAGAAACTGAGAAAAATAAGTTTGTTGCTGAAAGCGGGCAAGTTTTTAGGTATCCTTGCATTTATTGCTGCCTCTGTAAATTGAGTCTGTCCATAAAGTCAAGTGTCTGAACTAAAATGCCCGGGTTCAAGTCAAGGCATGCGCAGAAATCGTACATTAGCGACAGACAATAATTAAACCGGGGTTACCCCTTTTTTTAACAGAATATTTCCATATTTGGCTGTCTCACCGGTCATTACTACCGCAAAAGCTTTTTTTGAACGTTCATAAAAGGCAAAACGATCAATCCGTTCAACAGGTGGTACCTGGGGATTTGTTTTAACGATCCGTTCTCTGTAAGACTTCTCGACATCAGGATCAAGCAGGTCACCCTGCACAGCATCCATCATTACCAGTGGACTGGGAACATAAGAGTCAAGCTCAAAGAGGGGCAATATGGCCTCAAGCAGGTCAGGAATCCGGAGTCCATCAGCACGGATAACCCTGTCATTGAGCGTTTCACCGGGAAAATGCGCATCTGCAAGTACAAGTTCGTCGCCATGTCCCATACGGGCAATTGCCTCAAGCAACTGCGGACTTAAAAGTGGGGATATTCCTTTTAACATTGCATTTAAAGATTATGGATAAGTTTGTTCGGCTAAGCTGGAACTTTAAAGGGTAAATATACCATAAAAACAATAACCCAAAACATATTCTAACCTATAATGATTTATGGATATCATTGATGTCAGATGCAAGCCATCGAAAGCTGCCGGCATTAGGCCAGAGACATTACACAGCTTCAAAATACCTGTGGTTGCCATTGGGCTCATCTAATGGGTCAATTTACCGGAAGGAAAGACGGAAAGCCACACGATAGTGACGGGGCAGTCCTGGATAGTAATATCGTGGTTGTGACCCGAAAGATGGTGCATTGACCAGGATCATTGATGCATAGTGGCGGTCAAAGATGTTTTCAGCGATGATGGATAAGTTGGTTTCCCATCGGGCTGACAGCGCAATTTGGTATTCTATTTTCAGGTCAAACAAGGCATACGATCCATAAAAACGGGTATTCGCATCATTCATGGCCATTCGGCCCACATGACGCCACTTAACAGAAGCATCAACCCCCCTGCCCCAATGTTTATGCAATCCGGCGAAGATCACCTGCCGTGGCACACCCGGGATACGGTTACCCGAATAGTCATCATCCAGCTCGGTAAAATCACTAAAATAGAAATGGTTATAGGCAGCATTGGCAATTAACGATAACTCTTTGCCTGTCGATCCAAATCCAGTCTGGTTGCGCCACAGTACCCAGTGCAATTCAGCCTCAACCCCTGTATGGACAGAAGCACCGGCATTTTTGCCTACCCATGCATCCGCTCCTACCCTTTCGGCAACCAGCAGGTTCTGCAAACGCATCTGGTAGAAGCTGACATCAAAGAACAGCCTGTTTCCAAAACGTTGACCACGAAACCCCTGTTCAATGTTCCAGCTTTTTTCAGGCTTGATGTCCGGATTAATATCTCCATCGGGCGTTAAAGTCTCAGAAAGGGACGGTGGCGAAAAGCCATGACTAATGGTGGCAAAGAGGGTATTTTCTTTGTTGATTCTGAAAGCAGCACTGATTCGTGGCGAAATGATCAGTCCGTAATGGTAGGTACCCGAAAGATCGGCTTCACCATGGCGGAACAGATCATGATAATTCAGCCTGTTATGGTTCAGGTTTACACCTGCTGATAATATCCATTGGTTGACCGAGGCATCTGCCTGCAGATAAAAATTGTAGTTGCCAACCCTTTCCCTGTTATCGCTGATCTGGTCACCAACAATGCCTGCACCTCCAGTGTTTTCGTGATTGCTGTACAGATAGTTTTCAAAAAGCACTTCACCGCCGGCACTGACCTCCAGCTTTTTTTCGGCTGCGGTCCAGTGGCGCCTGAGGTTAAACCGCGTCCCAATGGTTGCCCTCTCCTCATAGAATACGTCAAAGGGACGCATTTCCTTCTCATCGTGCCACAGAGAAAACAGGCTTACCTCTGCAAAAAGGTTCTGGTGCAGCATATGTACCATATTGAGTCCTCCCAGGAACCTTCTGGCATCTTCGTAGCCACGAGTTTTAAGCCAGTTCGACGCAGCATTTCGCGGTTGCTGCATGAACGTAAGACTGTCGATTGAGCTTGGGATATGGGACTTCAGACTGGAAAAGGCCATCAGCAAGGTAAAGCGGGTATGTTCACCACTGCCGAATTGCGAGATGGAGGTGATGGCATTGCGCCGGTATTCATTGTTTTGGCGGTAACCATCGCTTTGCGCATGACTGTAAACAAGGCTGGTGCCCTTGCTTTCGCCCGGGAGGTCAGCAACAAGGGTATTGCGCATCAAGCCAAAAGATCCAATCTGAACCTGATTCTGTATGCCACTGCTCCTAACTGAAGGACGCCGGGCGGACATCACAATGGTACCTCCCAGTCCGGCTCCATATACACCAGTGGCCGGACCCTTGATTACCTCCATGCTTTCGATCGATGCCGGATCAATGTCCTGGATAAATGTTACACCCGACGTGTTCGTGAGCGGGATGTTGTTTATAAAGGCCCTGATCTTTCCCGTTGCATAGGGCACCCTGGCACCAATGCCCCTGATTGTAACCCTGTTGGTATTGGTGGCTCCCTGGTGGGCAAAAACGCCCGGTGCATGGATCAAAACAGGCAACAGGTTGTACGCCGGACTCATACGCTCCAGCGTAACGCCGCCTATATGCGTAAAAGAACCGGGCACATCCATAATATTATGCGGACGGTTAAATGCAGTTACACGAACCTCCGCCAGTTGTACCACCAGGGTGTCGGTAAAGGTGGTATCATTGTATGACAGCTGACCCGCCTCAACACCCGAAATCATACCGGCATCAGCGGTTAAATCTCTATAAACCAGTGCCTCATCAGATGCTAAGACCCCGGTAATCAACATTAAAAGTGCTGCTATTGGCATAATTCTCCAAAAATACATATATCTCCGTCACCGACATTGCATCAGCATATCAAAAGGAAATAAAAAGATTGTTCCCCATTATGCGAAATTGTTATTGATGAATAACAAAAAAGCATTATATTTGTAACTGACAATTCACAAATATCCGGGATGGTCGAGGGAAATCAAGCTGATTTATGATGATTTTCCCGGATTGTATGTAATTTTTTCATCTTCCTCTATTCTTGACATATACAAAGCAGAATCTGACCTCAGCAGAAGGGCTGTAACATACATTCTGCCTGAACTATCCTTACGTGAGTTTATTGTTATGGAATCCGGTACAGTGATCCCGGCTATAGATTTGAATGATCTATTGGCGAATCACCAGGAATTATCTGAATCGATAATACGAAAAATAAAGCCTCTGTACGAATTTGGGAAATATCTTAAATACGGTCAGTACCCCTTTTTTATGGAAGGTATTGATGCGTATCACCAGAAAGTTCTGGCAACCATAAATCTTATCCTGGAAATCGACATAAAGGCTGTTGTTGATATTGATTATAACCATATAGTAAAACTGAAAAGGTTATTGTACTCAATAGCCACCAGTGTTCCGTTTGTGCCGAATATCAGCAAGTTAAGCAACAAGATTGAAGTGTCACGACCTTATCTGATCAAAGCGCTTAACATACTTGAAAAGTCACAATTAATAAAGCAGCTGCACAAAAGCAATAAGGGAATTAGTTATCTGAGTAAACCTGAGAAAATCTATTTGAACAACACGAACCTCATACATACCCTCGCAGGGGGCAATCCGGAAAAAGGGAATTTAAGGGAAACGTTCTTTCTTAACCAGGTTTCGGTCAGACATGACGTAAAGCTTCCGCCGGCCGGCGACTTCTTTGTGGAAGAAAAATTCATTTTCGAGATTGGAGGAAAAAATAAAACTGCAAAACAACTGTCTGGTCAGAAAAATTATTTCATTGTTAAGGATGAACTAGAGATGGGAGCCGGACATTCTATCCCTTTGTGGATGTTTGGGTTTTTATATTGACACCATATTTCCATATTTGGCTGTTATAATGGGCCGAAGCAGGGGATAAAGAGGCCGCAAAAAAGCTGAAAGAGATGGAGAATACGCAGATGATGGTGCTGGATATGGATGATGATAATGCAGATGAATCAGAAAAACCTCAAAAGAATATGAAATTAAAAATTGACATTATCAAAGGCGATATAACAACACAACATGTTGACGCTATTGTAAACGCTGCCAACAAATCACTGCTTGGCGGCGGAGGTGTTGATGGAGCCATACACCGGGTTGCCGGAAAAGAATTACTTGAAGAATGCAAAACACTTAATGGCTGCGAAACAGGTGAGGCTAAAATAACAAAGGGGTACAAACTGCCAGCAAAATATGTAATTCATACCGTAGGTCCGGTTTGGAAAGGTGGTGATAAGAACGAAGAAAAGCTACTTGAACGTTGTTACCGAAACAGTTTAAGCCTGGCAGTTGCGCATCACTTCAAAACCATTGCCTTCCCTTCTATCAGCACCGGTGTTTATAGGTATCCCATTGAAAAGGCAAGCAAAGTTGCACTCAAAACCATCCATGACTTCATGCATCAAAACAAATTAATTGAAAAGGTATTGATTGTTTGTTTTTCGCAAAATGATTATGATGTTTACAGGCATAACCTGAATATGCTGTTTTAAGCTCACCGCATTAAAGAATTACGCACTTTTATTGCCAGGTTTTCACCAGGAAAGAATCCGTGTGGCACCCTGGTGAACATTTCACACTATAAAGACCATCAAATCAAATCGTTGCCGATGGATAGCTGCAATGTGGGTTAATATGGAAGCTATTTTAATGTATTGAGCGGTTATTTCATTATATTTGTGGGGGATAACTCCTGTTACTTTCTGATTTGTTGGTTGTTAAGCATATAGACAGAATCACTTTTGCTTCAGCACCTGAAAATTGTACAGATTTAATTGAAATAAAAATAGAGCTTGAAATACATGGCAAAAAAGGTTAATAACAAGAAGACAAAATCCATCGAAGAAACCTTGTGGGAGTCGGCAAATAAGCTGAGAGGTTCTGTGGAACCTTCGGAATACAAACATGTTGTGCTGGGACTGATCTTTCTAAAATTTGCCAGCGACAAGTTTGAGGAACGCAGAAAGGAACTCATTCACGAAGGGAAAGAAAAGTACATGGAGATGAAGGAGTTCTACAATATGAAGAATGTCTTTTTCCTCCCGGAAGCATCCCGCTGGTCTTACATCATCAAAAATGCCAAGCAAGCCGATATCGCTATAAAAATTGATACGGCACTGCATATGGTAGAGAAAAACAATCCCGCCTTGAAGGGTGCATTGCCCGACAACTACTTTTCACGGCTTAACCTTGATCCAAGCAAATTGGCTGCTTTGCTTGATACGATCAATAACATCGATACCATCAAAGACAAGCAAACTGATATCGTTGGTCGCGTATACGAATATTTTCTCAGCAAGTTTGCCCTGGCCGAAGGAAAAGGGAAAGGTGAATTCTATACTCCCAAGAGCATCGTTAACCTCATAGCCGAAATGATAGAGCCTTATAAAGGCATCATTTACGACCCGTGTTGTGGTTCAGGTGGTATGTTTGTCCAGTCGGTAAAATTTATTGAGAGCCATCACGGTAACAAAAAAGAGGTTTCAATTTATGGGCAAGAATACACGGCCACAACATACAAACTGGCCAAGATGAACCTCGCCATCAGGGGCATTTCAGCCAACCTGGGGGAGACACCCGCCAATACTTTTGCCCGCGATCAGCACCCGGATTTAAAAGCTGATTTCATCATGGCCAACCCACCCTTTAATCAGAAAGACTGGCGAGCGAGCGATGAGCTCACAGACGATCCGCGATGGCGTGGTTATGATTTGCCACCGGTGAGCAATGCCAATTACGCCTGGATTTTGAATATGGCAAGCAAGCTCTCTGAGAATGGTGTAGCCGGATTTATCCTG